>CANCKV010000160.1 GCA_947378615.1 Chitinophagaceae bacterium
GAAGAAGTTATGAGTGATGAATTATGAGTGAGTGTATTTTATAATGGGATGGTCATATTTGGGAGGTGTTTTGCGATGAGATGCCTAGGGCATGACAACGAAGCGTATCTGAACTATGATTCTTTTGCTTTATGTGTTTTTTGTGATTGTAAGAGGATAATTTAGTAATGAATTATGAGTAAAGAATGGCATTTCTAGATTCTTCTGAAGAATTCAGGAAACAACGCTAGTTAACGTTAAAAATTCTTGGTATTACTATAAACAATTGTTTCATGTGGTAAGACTGCCTTCATAGCAACCTTTTATTTGTTTTTGCCTCTTTGAATTCAATCCGGTACATAAAAGAGTCTAGCTGCATGAGGAGGCAGCTGCGGGGTAGCTGAACAAGTTTCATGTGGACATAAAACTCTTTTAGCGAAATACCCCTCACTTGGGGTAGTTCTCTAAGCCTCCATTTCCATTATTTGCTCAAACAAGGTTTCGTACTGTGCTTCTGCTTGTTTTATTTTATTATTAATGTCCTTATAACTCTTTTCTGTCTCAGCAAATTTTGCCACATTTTTATAGCTTTCAGGGTCAGCTAATGACAGTTCTATTTCTGTTCTTGCTTTTTTTAATTGTTCCAATTCTTGCTCTGCCTTAGAGAATTTATTTTGTAATTTCTTCAATTCAGTATTGTCCACCCTCGGTTTAGCAACACTCTTTGGTGCTGCTTCTTGAATTTTTATCTTCTGTTCCTCTACCTTTTTAGGTTCCTCTTTCGTAGCTAATGTGGCCTTTCTGCTTTCTTCCTTCGCCTTCTTTGCCATCCTTTCCTTCCATTCTACATATTCGGTATAGCTTCCCTTGAACTCCTTGATTTCATGGTCAACTATTTCCCAAATCTTATTCGCCGTCTTAGAAACAAAGAACCTGTCGTGACTCACCAAAATAATACTGCCTTCATATTTGGTCAGTGCATCCGCTAATAGCTCCACACTATGCATATCTAAGTGATTCGTAGGTTCATCTAGCATCAAAAAATTGCTCTTGCTCACAATTACTTTTGCCAATGCTACACGAGCCTTTTCTCCTCCACTCAATATCTTGATTTTCTTATCGCTATCATCGCCACTAAAAAGGAAACAGCCTAGTAAATTTCTTAATTCAGGTTCTGTTTTCCCACTCCTTGTTTCCATCATCTCATCAAGAATCGAATTGTCAAGGTTTAGTGCCTCTAACTGATGCTGCGCATAAAAACTGCTGTCCACATTATGCCCCCAAATTCGTTCTCCTCCAAAATTTTCTTCCGTACCAGCAATTATTCTTAGTAACGTACTCTTCCCCTTTCCATTAGCACCAATCAGTGCAATCTTATCCCCTCTATCAATCTCTGCTATTCCTTTATCTATAATCAGATTCTCTCCATATTTTTTATGAATATCTTTAAGAGAAACAAGTACACGTCCCGGTTGATTATTCATTTGGAAATTGATTTTCAGATTAGGTCGTTCAAGTCCTGCACTTTCTAATCTTTCAATCTTATCTAATTTTTTCATCAGACTTTGTGCAGCAGCAGCCTTTGATGCTTTAGCACGAAAACGCTCAATAAAACGTTCTTGTTGATTGATATACTCTTGTTGATTTTCAAATGCCCTTTGTTGCATTTCAATCCTCAACTCTTTTTCAGTTTCATAATATTCGTAGTTTCCAGAATAGATATGTAGTTTCTGTTGATAGATTTCAACAATCTTTGTCACCATCCTATTCAAAAAGAATTTATCGTGACTAACAATCACCACACTTCCTTGATAATGAAGTAAATATTTTTCTAGCCACTCAATAGAAGGTAAATCCAAGTGGTTCGTTGGTTCATCCAAAAGCAATACATCGGGTGCTTGCAATATCATTTTGGTCAATAAAACCCTCATTCTCCATCCCCCACTAAACTCTTTGTAGGGTTTGTTCATTTGTTCGGTACTAAAGCCTAGACCATGTAAGACTTCTTCTGTTTTGTGTTGAATATTATAGCCATCCAAAACATCCATCTCATGGAGTTTGTCTGTATAGTCAGTTAATAGTTTTTCATTTTCGTTAGTTTCTAATTCAATGCCCAATTCATAAATCTCTTTTTCCAATTCACGAACTCTTTCAAAGGCACCCATTGCTACTTCCAAGATACTTTCACTTGTATCAAAACTCAATAAATCTTGGTGCAAATATCCAATAGTGGTATCTCTTCCCTTTTCAACTGTGCCTTTTGAAGGGAGGTATTGTCCTACCAAAACCTTTAGCAATGTTGATTTCCCAGTACCGTTATATCCAATCAAACCAATTCTTTCACCAGGTGTAATATGCCATGTGGCTTCTTCTACAATTACCCTTGCACCAAATTCGAACGTTAAGTTTTGAAAACCAATTAACATGTAAATCCTAATTTTTGAGCCGCAAATGTAGTTGTTGCACGGTATAAAAGGTTAACGTCGTTAATATTATAGAATATTGGTGGAATAAATACATGCTATAAAGTCAAAAGGAATGAAAAAAGTACTTTGTTGTGAGAGATTACAAACAAGGAAGTTGTAGGTAATAGGTGATACGTTTTAAGTAAGAAACACACTTAATTGAACCACAAGTTGCTTAATTTATTTCAATTGCATTCCTTAGTTATTAATAAATAAGAATATCAGATAGGTTTCTTCGTGCGATTTCCTATTGAAAACGTACGACGATTTCATTTCTTCGTACGGTGATTTCATTTTTGCGTTCATCATTTTTAGGAGGGTCTATTCATTTGCGGAAATGAAACCCACCTTTTTCCATTTGGAAATACTTTTCTCGTTTGAACAGTTAACCCTTCTCTTATCTTCTTATCAAAAAATCATCGGCATCCTTCAAGAATGGAAATTGATTTCTGATGGAATTCAAATCTTCTTTTTTCAGAGTAATTGTAAAGACCGCCTCTTTATCCTTTTCAGCAAATAAAATTTCTCCCAAAGGATTGATGACTGTACTATCTCCACTATGATAAATACTGTTGCCATCATTACCTACCCGGTTTACACCTACCACATAACATTGATTTTCTATTGCCCTCGCCATCAATAGCGATTTCCAAGCATGACTTCTTTTCTCAGGCCAATTTGCAACATAAATAAGTAAATCATATTCTGCCTTCTTTTCTATTGACTGTTGTCTTGCCCACACAGGAAAGCGTAAATCGTAACAAATCTGTAGGTTAATCTTCCACCCCTTTGCTTGTGCTATCAAACGCTGATTACCTGCCATATAATGATTATCCTCTCCTGAAAAGGCAAACAGATGTCGTTTATCATAACAACTAAATTGACCATTTGGAAGCATCCATATCAATCGGTTGAAATAGCTTTCACCTTCTTTGATAGCTAGACTTCCTATTAGTATAATTTTTTTGGTTGCTGCCAGTCGTTTCATCCATGCAACTGCCTTTCCTTCCATCGTTTCCGCCATCTTTTCAGGATTCATAGTAAATCCAGTGCTATACATTTCAGGTAGCACTATTAGTTCTGTCCTAACTGAAATGGAATTAATCTTTTGTTCTAATTGAATAAGATTAGCATCTATATTTTCCCAAACCAAATCTGTTTGTATGAGCGTGATTGTAAGCGACATGAGAAATAGTTATGAGTAATGAAATATGAGTGATGAGTTCCTTCCTTAAAAAGACTGACTCTAATCAATAGAAAACCAAAAATTAAGTGGTCCAACAGGATAAGAAGACATAAAATTAATGGGATTAATCATTTTAAGCATTCCAATCATTTAATCATAGGTACAAATTCCTCTGCCGTCAAATCCATATTGTCAATAACATTAATGCGGTGGCCTATCAATGCAGTTTTTAAATCGAAGAAAGTCTTTCGTTTAAAAAGACTGCATGCATAAGAACTACGTTTTAAATCGTTTGTAATGATTGTTACGCCATATTTTGCCTTTTTAGAGTTACCTACTCTTTCGATGACGACTTCTTTTATATCTGTGTACTTATAAACAATATTTTTTGTGATAAATACATTGTTTTTAATGACTAATAATTCTTTGGAAAGACGGACATAATTCATTTTAGAAGCGTAAATGACAAAAAAAGAGACGCCTAAAATAAGGGGAATGATATAAGCGTTTACAATTCCTTCTCCATTATAAATCTCTACAATGCCTATAGTTAAAATCAATATTTCTGTAAGCCAAAGAAATTTTCCAACAACTGATTTTAATTGACCGACTTTATAATCTACAAAGTCACTGTTGCTTATTCCCTCTTTAATTATTTCAATTTCTTCCATTGTTATTCTACTATTAATTTCCTTATATAAATAAACCTCTAATCTATTACGTGTTTTCTCTTTCCTAACTTGTCTTTATTGTCAAAAACGCTTAAAAAGTTCTGTTTTGAAAAAATTCCTTCGAACTTTCTTTTTATTCTTTCTCTAGAATAAAATCTTCCTTCGACGTTTCTTTCTATTCCTTCGAAGGAATAAAAAATTTTAAGTTTGAAATAAAACATTCCTTCGAAGGAATGTTTTATTTCGTCTAACTTCTTTTCTATTCCTTCGAAAGAATAAAATATTCCTTCTAACTTTTAAATTAAAAAAGACTTCACTTTTTATTAAAACAATCCAAAACCCCTAATCAGTTCCTTCTTTCTTCAATCTCTCAATGACTTCTATAATCAAATGTTGTTCATATCCTTTTGTCACCAAATAAGAAGATGTTTTTGCTTGCCTTGAATAAAACTGTTCTTTAATAAGGCTTTCCCATTTCTTACAGGCAAGACTAAATAATGTTGATAGATAATCAGTTTCTTCAATTTCTTTTAAAGCAAGTTTGATACAAAAACTACTAACCCCCCTTTGTTTTAATTCATATTTTATCTTTTGTCGTCCCCACTGTTTCACCCTAAACTTACCTCCTGCATAAGCAACTGCAAAACGTTCTTCATTCAAAAAGTTTTCTTCAATTAATTCTGCCATAATCTGTTCCACATCCTTACTAAAAAGTCCATAGGAATATAGCTTTTCTGTCACTTCTTTATGACTCCTTTCTTGATAAGCACAGAAAGATTTTATTTTTTCCAATGCCTGATGTGGTGTCAAAACTTTCTTTGAAAACATATTTTTTATAAAAGAATACTGCAAAAGTGCAGGTTATACCCATAGTTTCCATAAAACATCGCTAATAAATCCATCTTTATCAGAAGAATTGTACTAACATTATTCTAATATTGAAAATTTACACTTAGGTTTGTTGCTTATATAATATTTGTTGAAATGAAGTTTATTGTTTCCTCTACGTCTTTGTTAAAGCACCTGCAACAAATTAATGGTGTTATCAATGCCAATACGGTATTGCCTATCTTGGAAGATTTCTTATTTGAAATTGAAGAAAAAAAGCTGAATATTATTGCTACCGACCTCGAAACGGTGATGCGGGTGCAAATGGAAGTAGAAAGTAAATCGGATGGCAGGGTATGTATTCCTGCTAAGATATTGATTGATACTTTAAAAAATATTGCAGACCAACCGCTTACATTTAATATTGACCCAAATTTTCAAGTAGAAATTACGAGTGATAATGGAAAATATAAGGTTCCGGGCGAAAACCCTGATAACTTTCCTAAAGAACCGTCTAACGATAATACTACAGGTTTCCCAATGTCAAGTGGCGCATTGATTAAAGCGATTAATAAGACCTTGTTTGCAGTTAGTACCGATGATTTACGCCCTGCAATGACGGGAGTTTTCTTCGAATTGACGCCTGAATACGTTCAGTTTGTAGCTACCGATGCACACCGTTTGGTACGTTATAAAAGATTAGATACACAAGCTACTAAGGAAGATAGTTTCATCGTTCCTAAAAAGCCGTTGAATTTGTTGCGTAATGCCTTGCCTGATAATGATGATGAAATTATTATCAGCTACAATAGCAATCACCTGTTTGTCAATCATGGCGATATTCAAATGATTTGCCGATTGATTGATGCTCGTTTCCCTGATTATAAAGTGGTTATCCCTGCTGATAATCCATATAAATTAGTGGTGACAAAAACAGATTTCCAAAGTGCTTTGCGTCGTGTAAGCATCTTTAGTAATAAGAGTACCAATCAAGTGGCATTGAATATTACTGGTAGCGAATTGCAAATGGCTGCACAAGATATCGACTTCAATTTTGAAGGTAACGAGAGAATGAATTGTCAATATGATGGTGAAGACCTTCAGATTGCTTTCAACGCTAAGTTCCTTATCGAAATGTTGAGTGCTGCCGATACGCCTGAAATTAGAATGGAATTATCCACCTCTACTAAAGCCGGTTTGATTAAGCCATCAGAACAAGCAGCAGGCGAAGATTTATTAATGTTAGTAATGCCTTTGATGCTGAATAATTAAGGAGTAGGTATTAAGTTATACGTTATAAGTTATACGTTATAAGTTATACGTAATAAGTCTTACATGAAGTATTAAGAGAAGTACCTATTTGTTTTATTGATTATAAACATACGTTTCCCCGCTAAGACAGTACTCACTGTTTCAGCGGGGATTGTTATTTATAATCATCTACTACTTTCATCATCTGACTAACCCTATAGGGTAGAAACAACTATAATTTCTTAATATCGATTTAAATATGCTTACAAATCTTTAGCACACTAAACTTTGTACATTTACCGCCGTTATTAATTATTATATGAAGCAATTTACAATACCAGATAATTATAAGAGTTCTCTTATTAGCAACATAAAGAATAAGCGCAGACAAGACGATAAACTAAAGAAGGATTTCGCACCTACATTATTGGATTTTGGAGGGATACAAATATTTCTTGCCCGTCATTTTGGATTCTGTTATGGAGTTGAGAATGCAATAGAAATTGCTTTCAAGACAATTGCAGAAAATCCTGACAAACGGATTTATTTGTTGAGCGAAATGATTCATAACCCACAGGTTAATGCCGATTTAGAAGCAGGTGGTGTTATCTTCCTACAAGATACTTATGGAAAACAATTGATAGATTTTGATACTATTACTAAGGACGATATTGTCTTAATACCTGCGTTTGGTACTACATTAGACATTGAAACACTACTTAGAAATAAGGGGATTGCTATT
>CANCKV010000161.1 GCA_947378615.1 Chitinophagaceae bacterium
AAGTTCCCCAAACGAATTCTCTTTGTATCGCTGGTAAAAAAGTAGTCCTGTTTAAATACTCGGTTGTTACTTCACTAATTGTCTTGGGTATGTAACTCATTTTTTTTATTTTTTATATTAATTCAAAGGTTTATTAGAATGACAGCTAACGAATGAGTGTTTGGGAAGGTGCTTGACAAGAATGTTCCGTCTGCCGATGGACAATTGCTTAATTCTTGTTCCATTGCTCAATTCTTGCTCGATTGTCCCATAGTGTTAGGTCTGCCGAAACTACTGCTAAAAGAAAGCAGAATTGCTGAATTTATTCCGTCTGCAAGCACTTTACTAAACACTTTTGTTGTACGTTCGCCCTTCTCCTCGGTCATCTATAATGTGGGTCTGTGTCCACCCGTAGAGTGTTGACTGTGCGTTGGCACAAGGCAGGCTCTTTTGCAAGGTTGGCTTTTGTGTGACGGCTTTGTGTGCCTTGCAAATGTGCCTGACTTGGTGCGTTGGCTTATGAAAAGATGTCACCAAACATATACTTTCTATAGCTTTCTAAAACAGTGTCATTTACAAACGCATCGTTGTAATAGAATAATTGCACTTCAAGAGGAAGTCCGTTAAATGTCATTGCCTGTCCACTTTTAAAAATAGTTTCAAAACCTTTCACTTTGTCCCTTGCGTTGTCTTGCCCCAATTTCAAACCTTTCGGGTCAACAAATTTGATGATGTATTTGTCGCCTTGTTTAAGCCAGAAAATAAAGTCGGGATAGAAGTTGGAGTATTCTCCTTTCTCTGTGTTGTAATATGGGATTTTTATGTCGTCAACATTCTGAACTAATTTTGAAAAATACCACCAGTCGAATTTTTCCAATTCTTTACCTTTCTCATTTTTAACAAAAGAAACCAATCGTCTATAAAAGTCAAGTTCACTTCCTTCCGATATTGTATTTTGGAAAAGGTCGCTAAATGTTGGATTTACCAATAAAACTGGATTGTAAAAATGTTCCATTAAGAACTGCCTGTCAACTTCGGGCAAACGAAGATTTTGTTCTGCTTTTTGTTGTTGCTCTAACTTTTCAAATTCAAATAATAGTTGTGTGCCATCAATGCCACCATCTTTAAAAACCTGTAAAATCTCTTCTTTATTTTTGTAACGCTTTTCAATTACATCAGCTATTAAATTATGAAGTGTAATAACTTCATTTTGCTCCAATTTGGTTTTTACTTTTAAATAGTGATTGATGTCGCCATTTGCACCATCTATTAAGTTTCTAAACGATTTTACTCGTTTCGGTTTTGTGAAGAAATGAAAGTCAATAGCTTTCAAAAGTCTTTCAGCGTTTTGATTTGAGGCTGAACCTTCAACAAAATTTATCGGTTCACTTAGTTTTTTAATTGTCTTGAAATGAATGTTATGTTCTACAAGCAATAATTTTGTTCCTGCTTCAGCAGCATAATTTTGAACTGCTGCCAATTCAGTAGGAGCAATTTTAAAACGGTTTGGATTTAATTCCCCTAATTCTTCGTATTCAGGAACAGGCAATTCAACTTTAATATTCGTTTTTATTATGCCATCTACTTTTTTCCATTCTTCTTTTTCAGTCCCACTACTTATATTTTGAAGAATTGCTCCAACCGTTTCTTTGTTTGTTGAAAATATAAAAACACTTTCTAAAGGTTGAACTTTAGATGAAAGTTTTTGGGTTTCTTCAACTGTAAATAATTTGTCTTTTTCGGGTAAGAAATCAAAGCGGTTTCTTTTGTTTGGCAATGGCTCTACTCGAACACCTCTACCAATTGCTTGTAATACAAATTTCTGTGCTTCGCTTACTCCAATATTTATGAAGTTGATTACATTGGGTCTATTACTGTCCCAACCTTCTGAAAAAATACGACTACCTAATAAAATATTTATATTGCTATCTGGCGAGTTTAAATCATCAAAGAAACTTTTGCTCACAACTTCTTTAGTTGTTACAAAACCTTCTAAAATATTACTGTTCCACTTTGTAGCTTCACTTGCTTTTAGTAACGCAAAAGGTTTTCCGTTTGCAGTAGAAAGTTGAAATGCTAACTCGTCTTTTGTTTCACATTCAATTACTTCAATACTTCCAGTTCCAGTCGAATTAAAAACCAATTCCTTAATGTCATTGAAAGAAATATTGCTTAAAATATTTAGCAAATTATCGTTTACCTTTCCACTTTTGAACTCAAAATATTTAAACTTTTCATCTCTTAATTCTGCTAAAAGTTCTTGCTTGGCTCTTGTAATATCTATATTGGAATTGCCTGCAATTCTTGCCAATTCTTGAAAGAATATTTTCAAATCTGCTTCAACGGTATTTACAGTATTGGCAATAGTTATCATTAAAGGATTGTGATACATCCCCTTTTTTAAATTGTCAATTTCCAATTTTGCTTTCTTGGTTACTGCGAATGAAATCAAGGATTTTAAAACAATGTTTTGTTTGTCAGCATCTGTAAATTCGTTTGCTTCTTTATCTTCTTTATTTTTTGGTTTGAAATTTTTAAATTCTTGTTGGGTAACTTTTAGATGTTTACCGTAACCTGCATTGATAAATTTTTCTAAATTGAAATTAAAAACCGTTGTCGCTTTATCTATTGCATCAGTAAAGGTTGCCGAGAAATTGAATAGAAAACCATTTTTAGCTAATACCGTGTATATACTTTGCTTGATACTATCGCCTGTAACGCCTTTGTGAGCTTCATCAAGTAGCACATACCAACTACCATACTGAAAGCCATTTTCGTCTGTTCCGTGTAAATAGTTGCTATAAAGTGTTTCATTAGCTGTGTCAATACCAGTGTGTTTGATATTAAATGAATTATAATAGAAAACTGTTATTCTATTTTCCTCATACAAGTTGGGTTTGCTACGCTTGTATTGTTCCCAATCCTTTAATTCTCTAAGGTCTATTTGTAAATCATTCTTTTGATTGAAAATAGAAATCTGCTCTTTAATTTGCTCTAAGATTTTTGGTTTTGGAGCAAGTATTAAAATGTCGTTTTTTGGAATACCACCTTCTTCGGGTTTTAGTTGGCTCAGTCGAAATAATATTTCAATCAGTTTTACCATTACAAGCGTTTTCCCGCTTCCCGTTGCCATCCAAAAGCTAGCTCGATTGCAAATGTCTTCAAAGGCTAAGGTATCATTTGAAATATCAAAATGCTTTTCTAATAAACTAAAACTTTCCTTGTCATTTTTTGGGTCTTTAATTAAAGGGAGTTTTTCTCTTACTTCATTAAAACCATAAGAAGTTTGGTATTTTGTTAGTAATGTTTCTTTGCCTTCGGCAAAATACAAATGCAAACAATTCATTACACTTTGAAGTGCTTGTTGCTGGTATGGAAATAAACTAATCTGTTCCCCAAACTTTTCCAAATTAATGAAGCGGTAAGTTTCAGGAAGTGTTTTATCTCTACAGAATTGTTCTAATAAAATCTCTTTGTTCATAGTTTACTCTTTGCTTTTCCACCACAATAAACTGCGATAATGGTCTTTAAAAATTGGGTCGTCATATCGCATATTTGCAAACTCGATAAATGTATCATCAGCAAATACCACTTTTTCTTTGCTAATTGTTTTGATAGCTTTCCCACTTACGTTGCTAATAGTTTCTGCAATTGCTGCTTCATCCATTTCAGGATATAGATTTTGAAAATGAATTTTTACTTCTTCTTTTTCTTCTTCAATTACCATAGCATCAAGTAACTTGTCGCTGTGCTTAAAAGTATAATATGATACCTGTTCAAATTCATTGAAACTGCCATCTTCCTTTAACCATTTTGTGTTAAACTTTGCTTTCTGTAAGCACTCTTCATATTGTTCTAATTCATAGTATTTAAAGAAACCACCACCTTTCCAATTTACATCATCATCTTTTGAAATCCCAGACTTGTCACCAGCTAAAACTTCCTTTAAACGTGGTAAGTCATATGAATAAAAATGTTCGCCAACTTCAATGCCAATCCATTTTCTGTTTGTTTTATGAGAAACTGCAACTGTAGTTGCAGAACCAAGAAAATAATCAATAATCCATTCTCCCTCATTAGAAGAAAATTGGATTACTCTTTTAAGGAGTTCTTCGGCATTTTCAGTTGAAAAATTACTTCCAAAAGCATATCCTTTTAAATCAGTCCAAGAGGTATCAACTGGTGTTTCATCAGTCTGCAAATATTCTGGTAACCCTTTCATTTTGTTTCCAATCATATCTGTATAATCAATTTCCTCATTGATACGTAATCGGTTTATCGCTTCAAGTTTGAATACTCTGTCTTGAGTGAATGTCCAATGCCTACCTTTGGGTGGCAACAATTCTTTTCCTTTTATTATTCGAGCCTGTGTCGTAATTTTTCCGTTTGTTTTGATGATGTTTTCTTCTGAATATAATTTAGCTTCTTCCTCTGTTATTGGCGAGAACCTTAAACCTGGTGAACTCATTGCTCTCCAACTTGGCTCCATTTCACTTCCACAAAAAGTACATAATCTACCTCTATAAATTTTATTAGGAACGTGTTTTTGTGAATTTGCATAATAGAATAAACTTTCAATTGCAAAGTTCAATCTTGTTAATTCATCCAATTGTCTTTTAAAACGGTTTACAATTATTTCATTTCTAAAGTTTGCTGAATTGAATTTTTGATTTAAAAGGTCTCTCACTAAATAATTGCCATTATAGTCGCATCGCACAAAAGTGCTTCCTTCATCCTTTAAAAGTTGTTTAGATAGTTCTAATCTGTTTTCTAAAATTGTTAGCCAAGTGGAATCTTTATAATTCACTTTGTAGTCAAAATCGCCATTGTTTTCTAGGTTGAATGGAGGGTCAATGTAAGTTGTTCTAATACTACCATTATACTTAGGCAAAATTGAATTTAACCCTTGCCAATTATCCGATTTGATTAAAATTCCGTTGTTTATTTCATCAATGTTTTCAAATGAACTGATTAATTCAAACTTTAATTCGTCAAAGAATTTTGTGTCAAGTGGAAAGTATTTGTATTTAGGATTTAGTTGTTTGCCTACAACTGTATTTTGTATTAATTCAACTGTTGTGTTTTTCTTTAAAATACCAAGTTCACTCCATTCTAAAGTTTGTTTCTCAAAATTTTTATGGCTAATGATTTTTTCTAATAAAGCAATATCACTGTTAAGATTTTCAAGAGTAAATACATAATTTACCTGTTTTACAATTTTCTTCTTCTCCCAAATATGTTTTAATTCATCTTCAAATCGGGCAATGTAATCAATGATTTTATGTGCTATCCGCTTTAATTTTTGAATTGTATCTATTCGATTTTGTGTCCATTCATTGCCAAGATGTCTGTCACCAAATAGATACTGGTAAAGAAAAATATCTAACTGCTCTTTTAAAAATCCTTCTGCATCCTTGTGTATAAAGTAATCTACCTCATTTTGTTTTTTATAAAGTTGCTGTGCTTTTTTTATTTCAGTTTCTCTTGCTGTAAGATTTACGAGGTGATTTTGTTTTGCCCAAACTTCTAAATCTTCTAAATTGCTTAAAGCAAATTCAACGGTTACAGTTTTTGTCAGGTCGTTATTGTTGGTAATTAAAATTGCACTTTGAAGTTGTTTTACTTTGAGACCTTCTCTGCTAAGTCCATTGTCTTTGTAAACAATGTTTGGGTTATCCTTACTACCAAAATTTTCAATTAAGTGTTTTCTTATTTCATCAGGTGTCGATAATTCTAAATATTCTTTCAACCTATCCCATTTGGCTTTTGTATTATCTTGATAAACTACTTTAAAGGAAATAGTGTCATCGGTCAATTGTGTTGCCCAAAATTCTAATGATTTTTTTTCGTTATTTTTTTGATGTTCTATTTGGCTTGCATCGAAATTAAAAGTCAAGCCGTCAACTTCAAGGTTTTGTAAACTATGATAATTGGCTTCACTTTTTACATAATAAAGTCTTTGTGTTTTCCAGAATAAAGCCACATCGTCTCTTTCGCTGTAAACTTTTTCGTAAAGGTTTTTATGAAAAGGGGTTTGGCTAAAATAGGGTGTGCCAGTTTCATTCAAGTAACTTTCAAAAAAAGTAAATAGTTTTTGAAACGCTTCTTCTCTTGAAGCTGTTTCGTGTCCGAATGTTTCGTTTACCTCTTTTTCAATAAACGGTTTTATTTGAGCAAAATATTGGCTCTTTAACTTCATTAAGTTTACATATCCACTTTTACCCTCTATTTTTTGTCCTGCTTCACCAATAAAGATATTTTCTAAAGCCGAATAGAATTTTTGTTCGTTTTTCATTTTTACTTTTTCCGTTTTGTGTTTTGATACTTTATTTTTTCTTCAGCTGCTTTTAAAGCATCAATGCTTAAATCTTCTCCTTGCAACTCGTTTACAATTTTGTCGCTAAGAAAAAGCACCATTAATTCATCTTCTTCGTATTGGTAAATCTTAGCAAGTTTTTGAACAACCTCTTTTGTGAGTTTTCTTTCACCTCTTTCCATTTTACTAAGAATAGCTACATCAATGTCAAGAATAGAAGCCACTTTTCGTAATGGCAGTTCTTTTTCTTCTCTAATTTGTCGGAGCTTTTCTCCTATAGTTATTGTTGACATAGTGTCTATTGACAATTTTTGTCAAATTTATGTGCTGTTTCTTGGTTTAGCAAATATTAATTACGGAAGTTTTCAACATACTGTTGATAGATATTAGTCAGCCGTGGGGTGGTGGGTGGGCTTAGGTGTTGAGCATAGTTATTTGCTGATGTATTTAGGTGAAGCCGATAAGAATTCCGTCCGCTGGGGTGGGTGGGCTGTGCGTTGGCACAAGGCAGGCTCTTTTGCAAGGTTGGCTTCTGTGTGTTGGCTTTGTGTGCCTTGCAAATGTGCCTGACTTGGTGCGTGGGGTCGTGTCGGCAAAATCTTGGATGCTTAAATGTTTGCAGGATGTCGTTTAGGGTGACGTACAACGAATGAGTGTTTGGGAAGGTGCTTGACAAGAATGTTCGGTCTGCCGATGGACAATTGCTAAATTCTTGTTCCATTGCTTAATTCTTGCTCAATTGTCTCATAGTGTTAGGTCTGCCGAAACTACTGCTAAAAGAAAGCACTATTG
>CANCKV010000162.1 GCA_947378615.1 Chitinophagaceae bacterium
GAGTTGGTACATTTAAGAAAATACGGAATACTTTTATAATTTTTTTAGTTAGTGGCTTTTGGCATGGTGCAAATTGGACATTTATTGTTTGGGGCTGTCTTCATGCATTATACATAATGCCTTCAATCATATTCAAAACAAATAGACGAAATATAGAAACTATAGCAATGGGTAAAATGTTACCTAACCTAAAAGAGTTAAGTTCAATGTTATTAACGTTTACCTTAACAGTAATTGCTTGGGTATTTTTTAGATCTGAAAACTTGCATGCAGCTTTTGAATTCCTCAAATGTATATTCTCTTCTTCTTTATTTAAGTACCCTACAATACTTCCAGTAAAGATTCTTTTTGTACTTGCAATTCTAATACTTATTGAATGGTTAGGACGCGAAAACAAATATGCGTTAGAGAAATTTGCTATGACATGGACTAAATCGCTTAGATGGTCATTTTACATTTTCTTAATTCTTATTATATTTTTGAACCAAGGTAAACAAGCGGCATTTATTTATTTTCAATTTTAAATCATGAAACTATTAATTGGACAATTTTGTTTATTTGTTGTAGCTACAATAATATCAATATTATTATTAATTCAATTTGCGGATTATTTTATCAATAAAAAGTCAAGTTTTAAAATAAGTAAAGAAACTAAAATTTTAATACTTGGTAATTCTCATCCCGAATGTGCATTTAACGATTCATTAATCAGCAACGTATCAAATTTTGCTTCAAGTGGTGAATCATCCTTTTATGCATTATACAAACTAAAAAAGGTAATTGAACAAAATAACCAGATTACAACAGTATTTATTGAATTTAATAATGCACAAATCGTAGAATCTGAAATGAACAGATGGCTGTGGGATGAATCTTTTCTTTCACATAGATACCTAATTTATTCTCCATTTTTAACACTGACTGATAAATTTCTACTTTTCAAAACTAGTTTCAATACGATTTTCAACCTCTTACCTATTTCTTTATCCAATAACCTATTAAAAATTGTTCATCATGAATATAACTATACAAATTCTGCTAATCCAATTGGTGGATATGCATATTTAAAAAAAGAAAATGCTGATTCATTATTAAAACATACTGATATAGAGAAGAAGTATGATAGTTTCAAAAATAGTCGAGAGGAAATCTCTGATTTTCATATTGAACGCTTAGTAAATATGGTTGAGTATTGTAATGTACATAAAATTCAACTTTATTTAATTCGTAGTCCAATGCCTAGATTCTTCCCAACACTAGGCAATGAAGAAAAGTTTCAAAGAATTAGAAAATTGAAATTTAAAAATATCGAGTTTTTAGACTTCAGCAAGTTCCCATTGAACAATAATGATGTTGTAGATTTAGAACATTTAAATTTTAGAGGTGCTAGAAAGTTTTCGATTTGGTTTAATAATATTAATAAAATGGGGCTACTAGAGAAGAGTAATAAACAAGAATTTATTAATGAAAAAATTAATGAATTATCTAATTTAACAAAATAAAGTTTTTCTGAATAGCATTCAAAATCCAACTCAATTATTGAATATTTTGATGAATTTCCACTTAAGAAAGTCTATTTCAGTTATAAATTTACTTTAAATTCTTTATGATAAACAAAATACAACTTTCCTATACTTAATGTTTTCTGATTTTCATTCTTGTTTGAAAGTCATATAGTAATTCATCAATTCCAAAACATCTTCACTTTTTATTTATTACGAATTAATCTATCCTTACTAAAACAAGCACCCAAAATCACTATTTAGTTGTAGTTTGGCATTCTTTGTGTAT
Source organism: Chitinophagaceae bacterium (assembly GCA_947378615.1). GTDB lineage: Bacteria > Bacteroidota > Bacteroidia > Chitinophagales > Chitinophagaceae > Parasediminibacterium. The sequence goes on from CANCKV010000162.1 coordinate 1,792, forward strand.
CATACTTAACGAGCGTTTAAAAAAACAACACAAAAACAAATTAAAATGACCGCCGCAGATAAAAATAATATTGCTCTTTATGGTGTTATGGTCGCCGACCATGTTCCTGCAATGTTAGCCTATTGGGACAAAGATCTGATTTGTCGCTTTGCTAACGCTTCCTATTTACAATGGTTTGGAAAGACAAGGGAGCAAATGGTAGGAAAAATTACGCTGAAAGAATTACTTGGTCCTTTATTCCCACTTAATGAAGCTTATATCAAAGGTGCACTTGAAGGTCAAATTCAAACTTTTGAAAGAAAGATAACGCAACCTTCTGGTTTTACAAGAGACACTATTGCCAATTATATACCCGATTTCAGAGATGGAAAAGTGGTCGGATTTTCTGTTCATGTAACCGATATTACTCCGGTAAAAATGCAGGAGTTAGAAAGAAAGAACCAAATAATATCTGAACAAAATATTAGATTGGTCAATTTTTCAAATACAATTTCCCATAACCTAAAATCATATTCCCGAAATCTAGAAATGATATTGAAACTTTTCATCAACGCAAAAGATGAAGAAACAAAAAGTAAGATGTTGCATCACCTGCAAATCATTTCAAATGGCTTTTCTAGTACAATGGCAGATTTGAATAAGGTAATAGAAGCACAAAATGGTGGAGATGAAAAGTTGGAAAAATTGAACCTACATGAATATGTTGAAAAAGCAAAACATATTCTCGGTATTGAAATTGAAGTAAGTAATGCCGTTTTTATTAATAATGTGAATCCTAATATAACGCTTACGGCAAATGCCGCTTACTTGGAAAGTATCTTGCTAAATTTTTGCTCTAACGCCATAAAATATAGAAGCCCTGAAAGACCTTTGATGCTAGAATTATCTTCAAGGTTTCAAGATAATGAGCTTGAATTATCAATTAAGGATAATGGTTTAGGAATTAATTTGGAGAAATATGGACACGATTTATTTAAGATGTATAAAACCTTTCATCGTAATCCTGATGCTCAAGGTATTGGATTATTTATCTCCAAATATCAAATAGAAGCTATGCGTGGACGAATCACAGTGGAAAGCGAAGTTGATAAGGGTACCACATTCCATTTACTTTTCTGGCTTGGATGAGATTGCTTTTTTGAGGTAAAAGAAACTTAGGTAAGCAAAAAAGAGGTTACTACTCAGGTATTTTACCACAAGGGTCACAAGGTTTTGAACAAAGGAACACAAGGAACAGTATACTTTTTAGATACTTACCTGTCAATTATTTAAAAGAAGTCCTTCTGTTCCTTGGTTTTTCTTTGTTTCCTTTGTGGTAACACCTCCTTAGTAGTAACTAAAAAATTCATTGTATCAATCCTTCCCTTATCTTTAAAAACTTTTTATTCAAACTAACTAGACAAATATTTATGACATCGACGAAGAATCTATTTGCATCCCTTGCTTGCATTTTTGTGTTATTATTTAGTAATCTTTCCTCTTTTTCCCAAAAAAAAACACCGCCCTCTACTTCTGATTCAACTAAACTTAAAAGTATATCAGACCTAATTACTGGCAATAAAACAAATGATGGTCCAAAACCATATAAAGATGTTATTACAGACAAGGCAATCACTCAAAAAGGGTTGTTCACAGTTCATAAAGTAGATGAAAAATACTATTTCGAGATTCCTGATACCCTTTTGAAAAGAGAAATTCTTGCCGTGGTAAGGTTTGTAAAAGTGCCTACAGGTGCAGGTTATGGTGGCGAGATTGCCAATCAAAATAGTTTTATTTTTGAAAAAGGGCCTAACAACAATATCTTTCTTCGCATCATTACACTGATCAATACTGCCGATTCTACACAAGCCATTTATAAGGCTGTTGCCAATAGTAATGTGAATAGTATAGCAAATTCCTTTTCAATTGCTGCAAAAGGAAAAGATAGTTTGAATCCAAGTTATATCATTGATGTTACGGACTTTTTTAAAGGTGATAATCAACCGGTAAGTGTAGGAAGCAATGCTAAAAAAAGGTTTGGATTTAGTGGAGTTGCATCTGATAAATCATACATTGAGACCATTAAAACATACCAAATTAATACAGAAATAAGGAGTATAAAAACCTTTAATGCATTTAGTGGTGGTGGATTAGGAATGATTGGCACCCCCTCATTGCCTGCAGCTAATGTGGCAGGTTCCGTTACTATTGAACTGAATACTTCTTTATTGTTGTTACCTAAAGTGCCGATGGCGAAGAGAATTGCTGATAAAAGAGTAGGATATTTCACTGACGATTACAATATTTTTAGTGATAACCAACAGCATGTGACAAATAAAGAATTTGCAATCAGATGGCGTTTGGAACCTAATGACAGCGATTACAATAAATGGATAAATGGAGAATTAGTAGAGCCGAAGAAACAGATAGTTTATTATGTTGATCCTGCTACTCCAAAACAATGGAGACCATATTTGATAGCGGGTATCAATGATTGGCAGAAGGCTTTTGAACAAGCAGGATTTAAAAATGCAATTGTTGGAAAAGAATGGCCTGAGAATGACACGACGATGAGTATGGAGGATGCCCGGTTCTCCGTTCTTAGATATTTCGCTTCTGAAATTGAAAATGCTTATGGACCAAATGTTCACGACCCCCGTAGTGGTGAAATATTGGAAAGCCATATTGGTTGGTATCATAACGTGATGAAATTGGTGCATGATTGGTATATGATTCAAACTGCTGCCGTTGATCCAAGGGCAAGAAAAATGAAGTTTGATGAGAGTTTGATGGGTGATTTAATTCGTTTTGTTTCCTCTCATGAAGTGGGACATACACTTGGGCTTCGTCATAATATGGGAAGCAGCAGCAAGACTCCTGTGGAGAAATTACGTGATAAGAAATGGGTAGAGGCTCATGGACATACCGCATCTATCATGGATTATGCACGTTTTAATTATGTGGCTCAACCTGAAGATAGTATCAGCAAAGAAGGTCTTTATCCACGTATCGGTGATTATGATTATTGGGCTATTAAATGGGGCTATTCTTTTATTCCTGGAAAAGATGAGGAGGAACAAAAGAAGGCTAGTAATAAAATGATTATTTCATCAATTAAGGAAAATCCTCGCAATTGGTTTGGAAGTTATGAAGGCGGGAATGTGTCTGATCCAAGAACACAACGCGAAGATTTGGGTGATAATGCTATGAAAGCAAGCGAATATGGGATTAAAAACTTACAAAGGATATTACCTAACCTACCACAGTGGACAAAGGAAGAAGCCGATTTGAATACTAATCTCTCTGATATTTATACACAACTCATTGCTCAGTTTCGCCAATATATTGGACATGTGACTAGGAATGTAGGTGGCGTATATGAGACTTTTAAGAGTGTTGAGGAAACAGGTGCTGTTTATGAAATCACACCAAAGTCAATGCAAAAAGAAGCCGTATCTTTTTTGAATAAACAAGTATTTACTACACCAAGATGGTTGATTTCAAAAGAGATTTGGGATAAGATAAATAACCCTACAAGCGGAGACCCTGTTTCAATTCTTCAGGAAAGTGCCTTAGCAAACCTGTTAGCAACAGATCGAATGTCGAGAATGCAAAATTGTATTGAGCGTTTTGGTGCGGATAAAGCCTATAATGCTATGGAGTTATTAGTAGATGTTCAAAGTGGACTATTTTCGGAATTGGCTATTGCTAAACCGATTGATCTATATAGAAGAATATTGCAGAAGAGTTATGTAGATAAACTAGCTGCGTTAGTGAGCCCATCAAATGCGACGACAAATACCATAAGTTTTCAAGGATTTACTTTATCGCTTGGTTCTGATGCGAGCAAAAGTGACTTACCCGCTATTGCAAGGGGACAATTACAACAATTACGTTCACAAATAATCGCTTCAATTCCATTGACAACAGATAAACTTAGTAGATTGCATTTGCAGGATTTATCAGAGAAAATAAAAAGAACGTTAGACCCTAAGTAGTGGTTAGTGATTAGTGGTTAGTTGTAAGTAAAAACAATCCACTAAACTCTAACCACTAATAACTAACCACTAACAACTAAAAGATGAGTTTATATGATACCCCTCCCCAAAGTCATGAATACTTCATGCGGCAGGCATTGAGAGAAGCGGCTGAGGCTTTTGATAAAGAAGAAATTCCAATTGGTGCTGTAGTTGTTATGAATAATAAGATCATCGCTAAGGCACATAATCAAGTGGAACTATTAAATGATAGTACTGCTCATGCCGAGATATTGGCATTGACCACTGCCTATCAATTGATGGGAAGCAAGTATCTACCAGAAGCAACACTATATGTAACGGTTGAACCTTGCTTGATGTGTTGTGGTGCCTTATATTGGGGCAAAGTGGGACGAATAGTGTATGGTGCAGGGGATGAAAAGAACGGGTATCAACATTTTACAACTGTCAATCCATTTCATCCTAAAACAGAAATTATCAGAGGCGTATTAGCAGATGAATGCGCAAAACTGATGAAAGATTTCTTTAAAATGAGGAGATAAGGAGGATTGTAGCATTTGATTACTAATTTTCCAAAACTCATAATCTTTTATCCATTTCTTTTAGTGGGTTACCGCCTACATTTGTGACCATTAAATTATTTTTTTAATTAAAACAATACAATCATGTCATTTACACTACCGGCACTTCCTTATGCCCACGAAGCTTTGGAACCGTTTATCGATGTCACTACCATGCAAATTCATCATGGAAAACATCACCAAGCTTATGTAGATAATTTAAACAAGGCGATAGCAGGGACACCTAATGAAGGAAAAACAATTGAAGAATTAGTTGCTGTTGCAGGTACAATTTCTCCTGCTGTTCGTAATAACGGCGGTGGACATTGGAATCATACTTTCTTTTGGGAAAGTCTAGCTCCACATGCAGGTGGCGAACCTACAGGTGCTTTAGCAGAAGCAGTAAATGCAGCTTTTGGAAGCTTTGCTGCTTTCAAGGAAAAGTTTGCTACAGCAGGTGCTACCCGTTTTGGAAGTGGATGGGCTTGGTTAATAGTTAAAGATGGTAAATTGGAAGTTAGTTCTACTCCTAATCAAGACAATCCTTTGATGGATGTTGCAGAGGTAAAAGGAACACCAATTTTGGGTGTTGACGTTTGGGAACATGCTTATTATTTGAAGTATCAAAACCGTCGACCGGAATATCTGGGAGCAATCTGGAATGTTATCAACTGGACTAAAGTAGCAGAGCGTTTTGCTGCTGCTAAATAGTTTTTAGAATTAATTTATCAAAAGGGACACAAAGGATTTCAC
>CANCKV010000163.1 GCA_947378615.1 Chitinophagaceae bacterium
GCATTGGCATTACAATAATCTTCCATTTTTAATTAAAGTAATTAAGAAATGAGTTGCTTTTTGCATTGAAAATGAATGTTATGTAAAATATTATTTATTTGAGAATATTATGTTTTATACTCTTCTTCATTCAGAATAAAGGGAAAATTGATTTTGTGAAAGATTATTTTTAGCAGTTAAAAAAAGGCATTTATTTCGCTTATAATTTCATTAGTTTCTTCTCTATTATTGATTAAAGGGACTAATATTGATTCATTAAATCTCTTCCAACGTTGAGTATCTGTATGGAAAACAGTTGCTGCCTCTTTGCCAATAAATAATTTATAATCAAATTTTGGGAAGTTATTTACAATGTATCCCGGAGAATATATTGGGTAATTAAGTTGCTTTAAATAATCTATCGTTAGTAGAATCATATACTTACCTAGGCTATACTCTTTATATTCTGGATCAAAGAAATGGAGTATTGATGTGCCATAAGTTCCTCCTAAATAAAAGATACCTGAGGCAATCAGTTTAGAACCATCAAAAACAGAGATTGTTTTACTATTAAAAACAGCTTCTTCGGCTTTTTCGTAACCGATTATATCTTCAATTCTACTACTTCGATTGAAATCAATTGAGGAAAGGTAGCGTTTATAAAGCTTTCTTTGATTCTGCTGAACTCTTTTGAACTCTTTTATTTTATAAGTAAATCTACTGTTTTTTTGTCTGATTCTTTTGTGAGACGAATGAGTCTTTATCTTATTAATATCAAAACGTAATGGATATACCTTATAAACGTCCGTTTTGTTTTCAAAGTAATTGGTGAATACGAGATGAGTTATTGTTTCAAAATAATAGTTTGTAGGAAAAAATCCTTTAGAAATTAAGTTGTCAAATTCACTAGCAGATGATTCTTCAAGTATTACAATTTTGTTATAAGCCTTCATCATACAAAAATAAGTATAATAATTATATATGTGCTGCTTAGATGAACGACATTACATTAGATTTCTACTTGAAATATTAACACTTTTCACGAAAGATATAGGTTTCAATAATTTTTATTCCCCAATTTCTTGAATTTATTACGGCTTTTATTAATGTCTCAATGAATCTCATTAGTTCTCAAATAATCGATACAAATCAAAGTGAATATTAAGATGAAATAGAACTGATTACTAATAAATTCTCTATATACCAATGTAAAAACTATCTGTATTATTATTGATAGAATATAATTTTTAGACAATTTTTCCCTTACTTATGATTACTCAACCTCTTTTTTGACAAAAAAATGCTAGTAAGCTAATAGCTTTAATATTTTATTACGTTTTCTTACAGCCGAATAATTTATGTTTGTGGGCTATTGACTTTAGTAACAATGATAAAATGCACACGCTTTATTGTTTTATCCATCTTTTTCTTGTTTATACAGGCTACAATAAGCTTTGCTCAACCAGGTTCAAGTATTGATTTAGAAGGACAAAAACCATCAAGATATTCTGAAAGAAGATTAATATCGGAAAAATCAGGGGAATCAGGGTTTACAGACTTTAAACATTTTTTTCAAAATTTGTTTACTCATTACAATTATTATTTCAATGCCAATAATAAAGTGAATGAAATTATTGACCGTGCGAAAGATTTAAACAAAGACGATTATACTCAATTACTCTCATTTTATAACTATAGTTTAGACAATACCTCAAAGGATAAGGTTCAAATTGATTCTGTCATTTACAAAGTAACAGCAGGTGTATTATTGCATGATCTTCGTAGTGATTGGGTGGATAATATGTATATGTTGATGGGAAAAGCTTTTTTATTAAAAAAAGATTTTGATTCAGCTGCACATGTTTTTCAATATATCAATTATGCTTGGGGACCAAAAGATGTTGGTTATGATTTACCGATAGGTAGTAATATTAGCAATGACAAGGGGATTTTTACTATTTCTACTGAAGAAAAAAAACATTGGATAGGTCGAGTCTTTCAACGAACTTTGAGTAGAAATGAAAGTTTTTTGTGGCGTGTAAGAACATTCCTTGAGCAAGAAAAAACATCGGAAGCAGATGGGTTATTGGCAATTTTACGTGTGGATCCTAATTTTCCTAAGAGATTGAAAGCTCCTTTACATGAAATGATTGCCTATTCTTATTATAAACAACAGATTTATGATAGTGCCGCATGGCATTTGCAAAGAGCTTTAAGTCAAGCAGACGGGGCATTTGAACATGCACGATGGGAATATCTCATCGGACAAATGTTAGCTTATGGTAAGAATAACGATTCTTTAGCGGCTTCTTTTTTTGCTAGAAGTATTTCTCATACTACAGACCCCTTAATGGAAGTTTTTGCTAGGTTAAATATCGTAAATCTTAACTCAAAAAAGAAAGGATATTCTATCAGGGATAATATCAACGAATTATATAGGCTTGGACGGAAAGATAGATTTGTAAATTATAGGGATGTTATCTATTATGTTGCTGGATTACTTGAGAGACAAGATAATAATAACAAAGGAGCTGTAAAGGCTTTAAATAAGAGCTTAAAGAACTATAATGCTGATAATCCATTTCAGCAACAAAAAAGTTTTCTGTTATTAGCTGATACTTATTTTGATATGAAAGAGTTTAGGCTTTCATATAATAATTATGATAGCATAAAAAGTCTGGAAGGGTTTACGGATGTTGAAAAGACTAGAATAGAGGATAGGAGAGGAGCACTAAAAATAATTGCTGGTAATATTTCAACTGTACAAGAACAAGATAGCTTGCAAAGGGTTGCATCAATGGATGATAAACCTAGAAAAGCACTTATAAAAAAGTTATTGAAACAACTATTGAAAGAAAAAGGAATAAAGGAATCTGCAGCACTTGATTTTGGAGATGAAAATGCAACCTTGAATTCGAATTCTACGTCACCTACTTTGTTTAGTAATAATACAGGTGCATTTTACTTTAATATTCCTGATTTAGTTCAGAGTGGTCAAAAGGAATTTAAGGCAAGATGGGGGACAAGGGCGAATACGGATAATTGGCAACGCCAAGAGGCTGTCAATAAGCCGCAACAAACCCCTGATGCAAATCCAGGAGACATGAACATGGCAATTGGTAGTGATATCGATCTTCCTCCTGTAGCTAAGAAAGCTGTGGATGAACCGAAAAAAGAAAAAGACCTGACCTATGAAGGTATGATGGCTGATTTGCCATTACGACCCGAACAAAAGCAGAAATCGGATTCTAGTATTGCGATAGCATTATTTTCCAATGGAATTACTTTTCAGAATAATTTGAGAGATTATCCAATGGCAATTTATAATTATGAAGAATTGTTGAGGAGATTCCCTAATCATAAAAATATAGAACAATCAACATACAATCTTAGTTTTTGTTATTGGAAGTTGGGAAAATCTGAGCTATCTGATTCAATGGCTACTAAATTAAAAAAGGATTTCCCCAAAGGACAATATACCGCTAAACTGGAAAAAGGTTTTGAAAGAGATTTCTCTCCTGATGATACTACTTTAACTTATCAGCATATATATAATCAGTTTTTGTCAGGTGATTTTGAGAATGCGCAAGTGGAAAAAGCTGCAGCAGATAAAAAGTATGGACAATCAAATTGGACACCACAAATGATGTTTATTGAGTCTGTATATTATATTTCAAGGCGAATTGATCACAGGGCAATCAGCAAATTAGAAGAGTTAGTACGTTATTATCCTAACTCTCCCCTCACAGAAAGGGCAAACAGGATGATAGATGTATTATTGCGCAGACAACAAATAGAAGATCACCTTACTTATTATACAGAGCCTCTTCACACTGATGCTGATGATGATACGGCTTTAATTAAGAAACCTAAAACATTGAAAGAGGCATTGCAAGACATTGTAAATAGTATTAAGTCTGATTCTGTAGCAAAACCCAAAGATTCTACTGATTTTATCTACGACCCAACAGAGCGGCACTTTGCAGTGATGCAATTAGATAATGTCGATAAGGTATTCATGAATGAGGTAGGCAATTCATTTAATATGTTCAATAAGCAAAACTTTTATAGTGATCAGATAGAAATGGCTTCTGAAAAAATTGATGAACAATACACTTTAGTTTATTTTGGTGCATTTCCAGATGCTGATGCCGCATTAGCTTATACTGATAAGGTTAAGCCTTATGTCGCAAAGACTATTGTGCCATGGTTGCCTGCCAATAAGTACAAGTTAATTATCATTAGCATTTCAAATTTACAATTATTACAAAAGAATAAGTTGATTGGAAAGTATGATGAATTTATTAAAAGGATATTTCCAACTAGATTTTAAATATTAAATTATTTTGGAAATGAAATTCACCGCTAGTAACAAAAGAAAAAGCAATAATTTGGATATGAGTAAATCGGTAAATATATTTTGGAAAGTGTTTTTGGGACTTGTTGGATTAGTCATCGTTATCATCATCATGGCAAACTTTGGTTGGTTAGGAGAGATGCCTTCTATCTCTGATATTGAAAATCCTACTGCAAAACAATCAACTCAAGTCTATGCTCAAGATGGTACATTGATGGGGAAGTATTATTTGGAAGATAGAGTCAATGTGGAGTATAAAGATATTAGCCAATATGTAGTGAAGGCATTGGTTGCAACAGAAGATGAAAGGTTTTATGAACATAGTGGTGTAGATGGTCGGGCATTATTAAGAGCGTTTGTATTTTTAGGAAAGCAGGGTGGGGCAAGTACAATTACAATGCAGACTGCAAAAAACCTTTTTACAAGTTATAAAAGAAATAAAGTAATACGCTCTTTACAAAAATTAAAAGAAGCCATTATTGCGATAAAGCTAGAGCACAATTTTACCAAAGATGAAATAATTACCTTGTATTTGAATACAGTGCCTTTTGGAGATAATGTTTTTGGAATAAGAAATGCCTCAAAGACATTCTTTCAAAAGGAACCTGATCGTATTAATATACAAGAAGCTGCTGTATTGATAGGAATGTTGAAGGGATCTAACTTGTATAATCCTAGGATTAATCCAAAGAAGTCGCTTGACAGACGTAACGTAGTATTAGATCAGATGGTTAGGAATAACTTTTTGTCAAATGAAGAAGCTACAAAACTGAAGTTGACACCAATAGATTTGAATTATAAAAAACTAGATGAAACGACTGGTTTAGGCCCTTATTTTAGAATGGTGTTAGGAGAAGAAATGAAGAAATGGTGTAAAGAGCATAAAAAAAGTAATGGTGAAAATTATGATTTGTATAGGGATGGGTTGAAGATTTACACAACTATCAATCCTCGTATGCAATTATATGCAGAGGAGGCCGTTGCAAAGCACATGAGTTACATGCAGAAAATAATGAATCAGCAAACCTATATCAAGGATGGTTCTGTATGGAATGGATATGAAAATGTGTTAAAGGCAGGCATGCATCAAAGTGATCGTTGGAAGAATTTATCTAGGTTAGGTATGAAGGATGAAGATATCGAAAAGAATTTCAATGTACCTGTAAAGATGAAAGTATTTGCATGGAATAATAAGCGTTCAACTGATACCGTAATGACTCCAATGGATTCCATAAAATATCATAGACAGATGATGGAAAGTGGGTTCATGGCAATGGATGCAGCAAGTGGTGAAGTAAGGGCTTGGGTAGGTGGAATTGATTTTAAGACCTTTAAATACGACCACGTTAATTTCAATACTAAACGACAAGTAGGTTCTACGATGAAACCTTTGTTATATAGTTTGGCAATTGAAGAGGCTGGATTTACTCCTAATACTGTAGTATATGATCAACAGCAAAGTTTTGGTGCGTTTGGAATGGTGCCTGCAACCCCTAAGTCTTGTTCTGGAGAAGCTATGCCTATGGCACAGGCTTTGTCTTTATCAAAAAATTGTGCTACTGCCTATATCATGAAACAACTTGATGGAGTTGGGAATAATTCAGCTAAAAGATTCGTTGATTTTTTGAATAATAAATGTGGCCTGCAAACCAAGATTGACCCGAATCCTTCAATTGCATTAGGTGCCTGTGAAATTTCATTGTTCGAGATGATGCAGGCTTATAGTATGTTTCCTGGGCGTGGGTTTAATGTGAAACCAATCTTTATTTCAAGGATTGAGGACAAGAATGGAAATACCATCCAAAATTTTTTACCACAAAGAAAGGAAGTAATCAGTGATGTAACGGCTTATTCTGTTATTAAAATGATGCAGGGAGTCATGCAATTCGGTACTGGGCGAAGTATTGCCAATTATGATATTCAAGGGGAGATTGCAGGGAAAACAGGGACTACAAATGATAATAGTGATGCATGGTTTATGGGCTATACCCCTCAATTACTTTGTGGCGCTTGGGTAGGAAATGATGATAGGTTCATACGTATCAAATCAACTGCGCTAGGGCAGGGATCGCAGGCAGCAATGCCTATTTGGGCTTATTTTTATGAAAAAGTATTGAAGGATAAGAATTTAGTTGGAATAGATCCTAATGCTACATTCGTTAAGCCTGAGTTGATGAAAGAAGATATAAATTTTGATATCATCAATAAAATTGCACCCACACTAGGTGCTGAAGGTGCTGACATGGGAAATGGTACTTCTTCTGATTATGGTGGTGAGATTCCTAAAGATATTAAACCTGAAAATGATATTAAGCCTGAATCTCAATTAGCACCAAAGTCTGAAGATATTAATAAACCTGAAAAGAATAAACAAAAGTCAATACCTCAAAACAGCAATAAGTCTGCTGCTAATTTACCAAATGATGGGAAGGAACCTCAACCTAAAGCAGTTATGAGAAAGAAATTGTAATAATCAGATATTTGATAATTGATTATAGTTAACATAAAAAGCCCATCATGAAAATTCTTGATGGGCTTTTTATTAGTTTACAATTAATAAAATAAACTTATTTTCCTTGTTTCAAAGTACTTCAATCTATCACTTGTTTCTCTTACTCCAAGTCTGTCTTAAATCCAAGGTAGCAGGGTATTCCTTATTAATTTCTAATGGCGGAGGATCGAAAAGAAATGGAATCCTATTTTCCTTAATAT
>CANCKV010000164.1 GCA_947378615.1 Chitinophagaceae bacterium
GAAACAACAATTCCGATTCGATAGGATGCAAAATATTCTGATTTCTGCCATGCTACAAAGCAAACAGGTTTGGCTACCAATATTATATGAGCCCTCTCCGATTGAAAAAATACTTACCAATTGTACTATTGAACAAAAACTGATAGCACATTGTGAAGAATCCGTAAAAGCAAGTTTAAAAGACCTGCAATTGCAAGAAAGCCTTCAAATACTGATTGGTCCCGAAGGAGACTTTAGTCCAAAGGAAATAGATATTGCCTTGCATAATAATTATGCACCCGTATCATTAGGAAATACTCGTCTTCGGACAGAAACAGCAGGCGTAGTAGCGACATCGCTATTGATAAATTTATAAATTTTAAGGCTTTTACTAAACTCTTTCTAGCGAATTATCTATTTTTCACCATCATTATTTTTTTTAGTCCAATAACTTCCTCTTTTAATCCAATAACTATCTCTTTTAGTCCATAATTATCTCTTTTAGTCGGTTTGCCATCTATTTTAGTCAAAATACTTCCTCTTTTAGTCCAATAACTATCTCTTTTAGTCCGTTATCCACTAGAAAACCGACTAAAAGAGATAATTGACAGTTGATGAAAGACAAGAATCAATCTGAAAAGAAAATTTTATTGGCAAAAATGCCAAAATAATGGCCGATGAATAAAAGATAGTGAAGAGTGAATAATTGAAAATGGAAAATGAAAAATGGGTTACTTGAAACTAATAAGAAAGAAAAATATAAAACAAATGAATTAAAAGAAAGAATTGTTAAGAAATATTGGCAGCAATTAATAATAAAAAAAGTGAAGTATTTGCGTCCTTTATCGTTTCTCCGTAATTGAAACAAGGAGACGAAAAAGATGACAGATACTTCACTTAAAATACAAAAGAAATAAAATGCATTCTATTTTGTAATCATCAATTCCTATTTCTTTTCTCCCTTTGTAAGTGCAGTCAGCTTACCAATCGTTTCCCTTATTTCCTGAATACTATAAAAACGATATACTTCAGGAACCTTATCCCCTTCTTTTTCTACAGAGGTCATCCGATGAAATGGACCAACAACAAATGCATCAATATTATCAGTAATCTTTACAGTCGTCTTAGGAAGAACAAAGAAGTTTCTATTTGCAGCTGAAATATTCTTTCCTTCAGTAAGTTGTTGCAAGGAATCAATATCTTTTTTTAGCTGTTCTTGTGTTGTCATCGACTTTGTTAAACGAGGGTCACTATATTTTTGATAACTGCCAATCAATGTATCAGCCTTTGCATTGACAACATACAAACCATTTTTGTCAATAGACACGGTTGTATCCTTATTCAAACCCTTTATTTGCAAGTCAACCTTATCAGCCGTATTGTACGAAATAATCTTTTCGTCACTACCACTACCATTCACAAAAGTGATGGTTTTTGAGGCTTCATCCACTGTAGTCCCACCTTTAATATACACAATAACCTTTTTGTGATTTTCAGAACATGCTACTAACAGTATCAACGCCAAGCAATAAACAGTACTCTTTTTCATGTAAAATTATTTAGTTTTATAAATAGGGGTGCAAGGTCTGTGTTTTATTTCAACAATTTATTGACAAATGTTTGGTTTTAAAAATAGTTTATTAATACAGCATTTTTTATATTCTAATAAACTTACTATGAAAAGGAACAAAACTATCTTTCATTCAATGATATACCTATTCGGAAATAGATTATATATCAATTAGTATAAATTGAAAGGGTAGATGTTTCTTATTTATATGACTTGAAGAAAAGAGAAAAAGCTAAACTCGCAGGCACATTGAAATGACATAAGCTTCTTTGTTTTTTAATGAAAAGAAAAAAATAGCTAGTAAAATGCTGTTTTCGAAATGTATATTCATAAATCAATTTTGTTAAATTAAGGAACGACTGTCAGGTTGAGACAGTAAATAGAGTTTCTCAAGTTTTTTGAGACAACAAATTATTAACTACGAAAATCAGGGTGATTGTCAGGCTGAGCCCCGTCGAAACAGTAAAGAGGATAAACTTTCATCATTATTTTTCAAACAAATAAACTACTTGTCATTAGCAGCCTGTCGAACCCGGAGTCAATAATTTAATCCGTAAGTTAAAAGATATCATTAGCAGTTTATCGAAGTGCAAGTAACTTAAACCAACCCGCCTTCGAGAGCCTCAGTCTGAAATCCTTATTTTCGGTCAGTACACTAAACTAAACGACATTGTTTCATAAATAGTAAAAGAGTTAATTCAGTTAGTTTTTTGAAAATATAGAAGGTGATTAATTTATTTTATTTAGTATTCTTTACAAATAGTACATCTTTTATAACAATCCCGCAACCCAATCAACCGCATATTTTGCTTTTTTATATTTTACAGTTAAGTCAATTTGCTTTTGTGCCACCTCTAGCACTTTATTTTCGCGAGAATTAATTAAAAAAAGTGTGCTTTCTCCTTGAGCAAATTTCAATTCCTCATTCTTTAATAACAATACACTATTTGAATAAATAGATAGCATCGTATTTAATTGCTGTTGAAGTAAATTACTTTCGGTATGGTAATAACGAATTTTATTTTCTATTTGACATTTTTTATAGGCTAGTTCTAAATTCGCTTCTTTAATTTTTAATTTCGCTTTAGAATACTCTCCTCTTCCTTCTCTAAAAAGCAAGGGCATTTTGAAATCAAAGCCCCACTTGTAATTTTTTTCAAAATATGCTCCATCCATTTTTTTAGGCTCATAATAACCCTTACTAAGCACATTCGCTTTTACGTTAAAATAGGGCAAAAGATTTTGAAACTTTAATTTTTTCTCAATGTTGAGTGATTCTATTTTCGATTCATAACTTTTAATAAAAGGACTTTTGTTATTGCTTTGCGTTAAGAAATAATCTACAGGCTCTATTAAATCTAATTGACTAGCAAAAAGTAGTGTATCTGGAATATAGCTTTCAGGTAATAAATAAGGCTTTTCTTGTTCATCCCATAAATAAGTGGAAAGTTGAAATCCACAACTTTTTAATTTCAAGAGGGCCTCTGTTTCTAAAAGCTGATAACTATTTAATTGATTATATGCCTCGATAGTATCCATTTCAGAACGTTCGCCGTTTATAAATCCTAATTTTATAAGCCTTAATCTAGTAGTAGCATTTTCTAGAAACTTATTATAAATTTTATATTGTTTAAATGCACCTGTCCACTGCCAATAATCATTATAAGCTTCAAATAATAAGTTATTAATTACAATTCTTTTTTCTTGTTCACTTTGATTAAAAAGTATTTTGGCTTGTTGTAAGGCAGCCCTTCTTTTATCAATCATAAATCCTTTTGCAAGTGCTATTTCTACACCAATATAACTTGATTTTCCTTTTGAATATTCTGGATTAAGGTATAATCCATCATTTGTTTCGATTCCTGTTTTAATATCTAAAGGTAAGCTTGTTGGAATCTTAAGTTCAGGACTACTGTATTGATAATAATTTTTTCCATCAAAGGTTTTTTGCAACGCATCTAATTCGAGTAATGGGTCAAAACTTCCCTTCGCAGACTGAATTTCGGCGGATGCTTTATTCACTATAATATTAGCTTGCTTTGCAACAGGATGATTTGTTTTGATAGAAGTCAAAAATGCATCAATCGTATAAATGGATTGCTGTGCAAAACACATTATTGATACAAAATTTATAATTATAATTTGTGAAACTCTCTTGATATAATAATTCATGGGTAACCTTGATTTACTTTTTATTTTGAGTGCTTGTTTCCTTGTCTTTTGAGTTTGCTTTTGCATCTTTTTCCGAACTAATTGAGGGTTTGTAATAATCAGGAGGGAATCCATTTATATTTCGCCACAATTCATAATAAATAGGCACATCTTTCAATAAGGCAATACCTGTTGCACCACATCCTAATCTTATTTCTTTAGGCCACCTTTTTTCTGTAGAATCTTCAGCCACTAATATTCGATATTTCCCATTACTTGCCAAAGAAGACTCAATCGCTACAACCTTGCCTCCAAATGTTCCATAACTATTTTTAGGCCATCCACTAAATAAGATTGCAGGAAAACCATCAAAAACAAATCGAACTTTTTGTCCTAGATTAATTAATGGGATGTTCATAGGTTCTACATACATTTCAACCGCATAATTACTTGTTGTAGGAACTATTTCTGCTACGGTCTCACCCTCTTTTAGCATTTCGCCAATTCCCTCCTTTTTTGCTTTAATTATCTGACCACTTTGTGGAGCTATAATATAATAATATTGACTTCTAGCAGTATAGCTTGCATATACATTTTGAAGTTTTGATACTTCCGATTCTGTACTAGCCACATTTGAAAGGGAGGTAAACATTTCTCCTTCTGTCTTCGAAATTTTATCTATATAATCTTGAATGGCACTATTTTTTTCAATACGTAAGCCTACTAATTCTTGCTTACTCTGTAAATATTTATTCTCAATTCCGTTCCTCTTTGATTGAATATTTTGAAAACTAACCTTTCTTTTTTCAAAATCTACCAAAGAAATAGCTCCACCATCTAACATTGTTTTACCGGCTTCAATTTGCCTTTTTGAAATATTAAATTCATTCTTAGCAGCCACTAAATCATTGCTATCTATTTCAACTTTTAATTGCTGTTGCTGTAGCTTATTATTTAATGATTGTAGCTTTAAATTCTTTCCTTCTTTTAATGCTTCAATTTGCTTTTCGGCAGTAGCTGCCTTACTTCTATAACTTTCGATGCTTTTTTCTTTTGCAGTAATTTGCTGTTGAGTTCTAGAAAGAAGTAAGGGGTCAAAGTATTCTACTTTTGTTTCTCCAAGTTGCAATAGTGTATCACCTACATTCACAAAGTCGCCTTCTTTTATATACCATTTCAAGACTTTGCCTGCGATTACAGTATTTACTTCTTGCAATCTCTGTTCTTGCCTAAGTGTAGTAATATTTCCTTTTGCACGAATATTTTGAGTCCATGGCAAAAACAATAGGATGATTCCAACAATTGAAACGGCATAAAGCCATTGTTTGATATTACTCTTTCTACCAATTTTATATATATTTTTAAACGAGCTGAATTGATTCGATAAATTAATATCCTCAACATCAATTTCTGTGAATGATTTCATTTTGTTAACTATTTTTCTTTGTTAAAAACATAATTTGAATCCTTAAACAATAAAGTTTTAGGCAATAATTGAACCTTCCAATAAATTCAAATGCTGATTAAAAGTTAGATTTTGGTAATCATTTTGTGATACTATTATTACTGAACAATTTTTCTTTGATTTTATATAACTAAATACGTCAGGTATTTCTTTTGGATTCAAGTGGTCAAAGGGAGACTCGAGAAGTAATAATCTTTTATTGCCTAGCAATGCACGCATTAATGCAATGTTTTTTACTACTTTATTAGTTAATTTTTTGCCTTGATGGTCAATAAGCGTATCAAAACCGTTTGTTAGTGTTTCGATATAACTATTTAATCCAGTTATTTTAGCAAGTTCAAGAATCTCTTCGTATGATATTTCAGAATTGCCCATCGTTATGTTCTCGAGTAAGGTAGCGTGAAAAACCTCTTGATGCTGTAATAAGATACCGGTTTTATCTCTTAAACTTTGTATATCATAATTTCCAATTGGTACATCGTTTATAAGGATATTTCCATTGAAATTACTGTAAGCACCACTAAGTAGTCTTAATATTGTCGATTTACCAGCCCCTGAATGGCCATTAATGAGTAGTGATTCTCCATTGCTGACTTTAAAATTTATGTTATTCAGAGTTTCATTTTCATTATTATATTTATAACAAACATCTTTAAATACTACACTTATCCCCTTTCCATTTTCTTGTAGTTGTAAGGTTCCGCTATTCTCTACAGGTGCATCAATAATTTTACTAATCTTTTCAATAGAAGTCAGTGCGTCATATACCTTTTCCAAATTCCCCACAAGCTTTTCTATCGAATTCAAGATAGTAAGTATGACAATATCTGTGGCGACAAACTGCCCAATATTAATTTTTTGGTCAAGCAATAGTACAGTTCCTAATATCAATATTCCTCCTGTAATCAGTATCTTAAATACGACAAGACTCCAATATTGTGTCAATAATATTTTAAAATACTTAGTTCTGTGTTTTAAATAACCATTTAAGATTTCATCGCTTTTTTGAAGATGCAAAGAAGTTGTTTTAGCATATTTAAATTGTTTTATTACTCTAGCTACCTCTTGAATCCAATTAGCCATTTCATATTTATAATCACTTGCTTTTATAGAAGTAACAAGACCATCTAAAGAGGTAAATCGGATGATAAAAAATAAAATCAATAGAAGTGTTATGCCAAAACCAATGAAAGCCGGATGATAAAATGCTAATAGAATCACACCAAATATAATTTGAACAAAAGCAGAAGGAATATCAATGAGTAATTTCTCAATCCCCTTTTGTAAAGAAATTGTCTCAAAATATCTATTCACTAATTCAGGTAAATAATATTTATCTAATTTCTCTACATTCAATTTAGGTAACTTATCAGTAAAAGCTATTGAGTAACGTACAAATAGTTTTTGTTCTATTCTTTCGATGATTTGCATTTGTCTTACTTGTAACAAACCAAAACAAAAAGTACCAATTACTACTAATGTTATTAATAGGTAAATAGAAGTTGAAATATTTCCAGCCATCACAAATCCAATGATGGTTTGTATTCCTAGTGGCAGGGAAAGTTGTACAAGCCCAGCCAAAATGGCAAATACATAAATCGTATATATATCCTTTCTTTCTAGATGAAGAATTACAAAAAGCTTTTTTAACGAAGACTCGATTGAATATTTTTGCTCTGTAGCCATATTGCCTTTAGTTTATAGTTAATTTATAAATTGAAAACACAAAAATTTATATTCCTTTACAATAAATTAGTACCATTACATTTATTGTATCTAGATAGTTTGCTTTGTTAAATTAATTATTTGTTAATAGGTAAATCATTCCATAATTAAATTTATTCTAAAGTAGAATATGCAATTGAGTTTGGATGTAAG
>CANCKV010000165.1 GCA_947378615.1 Chitinophagaceae bacterium
TGACTTTTTGATGAAAAAGCCTATATTGCAACATATTAAATAATTTATTATGAAAAGAATTTTTACAACATTCATGTTATTCACAGTAATGAGTATTACTTTAAGCGCTCAAGTTAATCATATCGTAATCAGTGCTATCTACGGAGGAGGTGGCAATGCAGGTGCAAAGTTTAAATATGATTTTATAGAGTTATTTAACCCAACTTCAGGAGATATTACCTTAACAAATTGGGCTGTACAATATGGAAGTGCTACAGGAACAGCTAAATGGGCCTCAAAAAAGGCCATCACTGCTACAATTCCTGCAGGTCATTATTTCCTAATACAGTTAGCGACTGGAAATGCTACAATTGGTGGGGATATTCCAACACCCGATTCTATTGGCAATATTAACATGAGTGCTAGTAATGGAAAGGTCGCACTAACAAGTGATACGGTTTCCTTAAATGGTGCAAATGTTTCAGGCGGCAGCTTGGTGGATTTAGTTGGATTTGGAACGGGTAATGGTTTTGAAACTAAGGCAGCACCTGCAGGAAGTGCAACAAAGTGTATCATCAGAATTAATGGTGGCTGCACTGATACTGATGACAACTCAAAGGATTTCATTTTAGATAGCACCACTTATGTTCCAAGGAATTCAAGTAGTCCTGCAAATAACTGTACTTTACTTCCTGTGATTCTAAGTTCATTTACAGCGTCACTAGTTAATAATCAAGTGGCATTGAAATGGGCAACTACAACCGAAATCAACTTCAATTATTTTGAAATTGAAAGAAGTTTAGATAAAATAAACTTCTGTTCAATAGCGACTATTCCCGCCTCAAAAATCATTTCAGGAAGTACCTATAAGTTCTTAGATGAAGCATCTATCGGTACAGTATATTATAGATTGAAAATGGTAGATAATCAAGGGGCTATTAAATATAGTGCAATTACTTCTGTCAATAAATTGATCGGTACCATTACAGCTTATCCAAACCCTGTAGTGAATAGCTTGAATGTAAATCATCCTAAAGCAATAGGAACAACAACTATTAAAATATTGAGCATAGAAGGTAAAATAATGGCTACTAAACAAATTGAAATTGGAGCCACACAAACAACTTTAGATGTAAATAAGCTAAAAAATGGCCACTATATTTTATCATTTGAAGATGGAGTTTCATCTAACACTATTCATATTATAAAATAGAACAGAACTTATTATTGGATTAAAGCCTCTGAAAGATAATTTTTCAGAGGCTTTTTTATTAAAAAATAAAACATCAATTTAATTGAATGAATTTATTTACAAAATCCATTCTACATCCCCAAAAGAAAATAATTCTTGAGGTATGCCTTCTACCAATAATTCACCAAATTGATTTACTTCTTTAACAGTACATTCAAAAATAATATTGTCTTTCTTTAGCCTCACTTTTTCATTCTTCTTAAATAATCTTTGATTATAGATTTTCAAGTGAAAATCCTTTTTACCCATCACAAGTTCCTCATATCGTATGTTAAGAAAAGTGCAAAGTTCTTTAGCTAAGGAAACAGGATTGAATGTTTTTCCTGTTATCTGTTTTAAAGAAACAGGATTCTTCAAAGTAGGGTCAAATACCGTTTGATTAATATTGATACCAATTCCTACTACTGACCAAAGCCATTGATGACCACGAATTGTATTTTCTATTAATAATCCTGCTGCCTTTCTGTCACGCCAATAAATATCATTTGGCCATTTAATCGATGTCTCTTCCCCTGCATAAGCGGCAAAGAAATCAGCACAACCAAGTGCAAAAGCCACACTAAAAGCGAATTGTTGCGGCAAAGTCAAAGAAGAAGTATCAATAATAGAAGAAAGTATAATATTATTGCAGGGTTCTGTTATCCATTTTTTTCCTCTTTGTCCTCTACCTGAGGTTTGAGAATGCGCAAAAAAAGTGGTTCCATGAACAGCCAAATTAGCTTGTATAGCATCAATGGCATAATTATTAGTACTAGAAACTTCAATTAACTCAATAAAAGGTTTGCCAATTGCAATAATTTGAGTGTTAAGATGTTTATTTGTAATATTTTGAGGCAAAGAAGTATTATTTTTGGAGCCGAAGATAAACTGAACAAATTGATTAAAAGAACTTTATCAAGAAACAATATTTGAGTTTATAAAATAGATATTCAAATAATATTGCACTTGATAAAATATTAGTTAGAGATAATCGTTTACAACATTAAGGGTAATAACTTTTTTAAATTAAATTATATTTTTTTGGAACAACTTTCCGTTTTAGACACCCGCTCAAAAAGCATTACGAGAATTAATAAAAATTCAAAGATCTTCAAAACAATAGTTAAGGCTATTCACGACAAAAAGGGAGAAGAAATTATCAGTCTTGATCTAAGAAAGATTCCTGAAGCAGTTGCGGATTTTTTTATTATTTGTCAAGCATCATCAACTACACAAGTTAAGGCAATTGCAGACTTCATTGAATATCAGGTAAAAGAATTGTGTGGAGAGAATCCATATAAACACGAAGGTCAAGCCACTTCACAGTGGATATTGATTGATTACGTGAATATTGTGATTCATATTATGCATCCTGAAGCAAGAAAGTTTTATAAATTGGAAGATATGTGGAGCGATGCTGGATCTCAATCTCATACTGAATAAAATTATTTAACAAGTTAGATTTGAACATTTATCACAATTAGACATTATTTTTATTTGAATAATTTTAGATAAAAAGAAGTTTTACAATAGAAATTACACGAGAAATTAGAAATATCATGGCAAAAGAAGATAAGCAACCATCTAAATTACCATTTACCAATTCAGGGGAGGACAAATCCTCTCGCAAACCACCTAAATTTAATATTTACTGGATTTACGGTTTAATATTCGCAGTATTAATTGGTTCCACTTTTTACAAAAACAATCCCGACCTCACAAAAGTTACTGAGCAAGAGTTTAAGGACAACATGCTTGCAAAGGGTGATGTTGAAAAAATAGAGTTGGTTCGTAATAAAGAATTAGTAAGGGTTTATATCAAAACAGATAGTCTAAAGAAAGAGTTCTATGTTACTAAATTCCAACAAAAATTAGATGCAAATAAAGTTAAGGGGGCTCCTCTGTTTTTCTTTAACATAACTGACTGGAAAGTTTTTTATGAACATCTTGATGAATTTTACAAATCACATGCGACTATTTCACCTGTTTCAATCGATCCTACCGATGATACAGATTTCTTTGGTCCTGCATCAAGCTACATCGTTTCTATAGTCATTTTTGTTGGTATATGGCTACTCCTTATGCGCAAGATGGGAGGCGGTGGTCCAGGTGGCGGCGGTCCAGGTGGTATCTTCAACATTGGAAAGTCTAAAGCAACTTTATTTGATAAGGGTGCTAAAGTAAATATCAACTTCGGTGATGTTGCAGGTTTAGACGAAGCAAAAGTAGAGGTAATGGAGATTGTGGATTTCCTCAAGAACCCTAAAAAATATACCGCCTTAGGAGGTAAGATACCGAAAGGTGCCTTGTTAATTGGGCCTCCCGGAACAGGTAAGACTTTGTTGGCTAAGGCAATGGCAGGAGAAGCACAAGTACCTTTCTTTAGTTTAAGTGGTAGTGACTTTGTAGAAATGTTTGTGGGTGTAGGTGCTAGCCGCGTAAGAGATCTATTTAAGCAAGCAAGAGAAAAAGCGCCTTGTATTATATTTATAGATGAAATAGATGCGATTGGTCGTGCTAGAGGTAAGAACGTGATGATGAGCAATGATGAAAGAGAAAATACTCTCAATCAATTGCTTGTTGAAATGGATGGTTTTGGTGGCGATACCGGCATCATTATCCTTGCTGCTACTAATAGACCTGATGTATTGGATAGTGCATTGTTGAGACCGGGTCGTTTTGATAGACAAATCAGCATTGACAAGCCCGATGTAAAAGGGCGTGAAGCTATCTTTAAAGTTCACTTAGTGCCGATTAAGGTGAGTGAAACATTGGATGTTCTTAAACTTGCTGAACAAACTCCTGGATTTGCAGGGGCAGATATTGCAAACGTATGTAACGAAGCGGCTTTGATTGCAGCTAGAAAAGATAAACAAGCTGTGGAAATGATAGATTTCCAAGATGCAATTGACAGGGTAATTGGAGGTTTGGAAAAGAAGAACAAGATAATTGCTCCTCACGAAAAAGAAATCATTGCTTATCATGAAGCAGGTCATGCGGTTTGTGGATGGTTCTTGGAACATGCTTATCCTTTGTTGAAGGTAACAATCGTTCCGAGAGGAACAGCAGCTTTGGGATATGCACAATATACCCCTACTGAACAGTACCTATATAATGAAGATCAATTGATGGATCAGATTTGTATGACATTAGGTGGCAGGGCTAGTGAACAAATATTCTTTGGCAAGATTTCTACTGGCGCAAGTAATGATTTGCAACAGATTACTAGAATGGCTTATGGAATGGTGACTGCTTATGGTATGAGTGATAAGATAGGAAATGTAAGTTTTTATGATGCTACACAAGAAAATACATTTACCAAACCATTTAGCGAAGGAACAGGAAAGATTATTGACGAAGAAGTGAAGGCAATCATTGATAGGGCTTATTTATTGACTATTGAATTATTGACACTTAAGAAGAATGAAGTAGAGATATTGGCAAAAGAACTATTATCAAAGGAAGTTTTGCACAAAAGTGACGTGGAAATATTAATTGGAAAACGTCCTTTTGAAGATAAAAAACTATTGGAAGCGGAGCCTGAAGTAGTCATTGCTCCACCCGAAACTACCATCGTTAATACGGTATCATCTGATACAAATGCATAAATATGAGCAATTCTAGGGAAAAGATATTGAGCAAAATAAGACAGGCACTTACTAGTAAGGTGCCTGTTCCTTTTGAGGGGTCTTCAAGTTCTGAAAATATATTTTTTGCCCCTACAGAAGAATTGGAGATTGAATTTGCAGAGAATTTTACAAAATTACAAGGTAGATTTTGCTTTTGCAATTCATTCGAGGAAGTGGTTGCTAATATCAATGAATTAACTGAAGCAAGAAAGTGGAGCAAGTTATTTTGCATCGAGAATTCAATTAAAGAAAGATTGAATGCTTTAGGCTGTTCTAATTTAACAACAACTGATTTAAAGGATTGTGATGCCTCAATAACTACCTGTGAGTCATTAGTGGCAAGAACAGGAAGTATCTTATTGAGTTCAGCGTCAGAAAGCGGAAGAACAGTGAGCGTTTATGCCCCTATCCATATCTGTATTGCGACTACAAGTCAATTGGTGTATGATATAAAAGATAGTTTAAAACAAATCTCCACTAAGTACGGTAACAAACTCCCCTCATTAATTTCTTTGGCTACAGGACCAAGCAGAACAGCAGATATAGAAAAGACTTTGGTTGTCGGTGTTCATGGACCTAGAGAAGTATTTTGTTTCTTAATTGATAGCTAAGTAAGTAATAAGTTGTAGGTAATAAGTTATAAGATTTTGGATATTAAGATTATTTGTAAAAAACATAAGGAACTTACTCTGTCCAAAAATAACTGATATAAAAGAGACATTCAAATGCAAATTGCCGTAAATAAAAAAATATATTTTCTTTCTGATTTTCATCTCGGTGCGCCTAATAATGAAAAGAGTTTAGTTAGAGAAAAAGAACTCGTACGATTCTTAGACTCTATTAAGGCTACAGCACATGCAATATTCATTGTTGGTGACATGTTCGACTTTTGGTATGAATATAAAACGGTTGTTCCAAAAGGATTTACCCGCATTTTAGGAAAGTTGGCAGAGATAACAGATAGTGGCATTCCTGTTCACTTTTTTGTTGGCAACCATGATATGTGGATGAGCGGCTACTTTGAGGAAGAATTAAATATCCCTGTTTACTTCGAACCTAAAGTGTTTAAATTTAATAATAAGTCTTTCTTTATTGGGCATGGAGATGGTTTAGGACCTGGAGACCATAGTTATAAATTCATGAAGAAGATTTTTAGAAACAAACTCTGTCATTGGCTTTTCGGACAGCTCCATCCTTCGATGGGAATGGGAATAGCCAATTATATGAGTAGAAAAAGCAAGGAAAAGACAGGAACAAGTGACAAGCATTTTTTGGGGGAAGACAATGAATGGCTAATTATATTTAGTAAAGAAGTCCTAACCAAAGAACACCATGATTTCTTTGTTTATGGTCATCGGCATTATCCATTGGATTTCAAATTAAAAGATAATAGCCGTTACATCAATCTTGGAGATTGGATACGAACCTTTACTTATGCCACATTTGATGGTAATGATATGCAACTCCATAAATGGCTTGAATAAAATTCTCAAACAAAGCCTACCCTTTTTAACCTAAAACTTATAACCTAATACTTATCACTTACCGGCTTTCTGCCAATTGCTTTAGATTATTTAAGTTCTTTTCCATCATCGTTCCCATAATCTTATCACTCATCATAGATGCAAATCTTTCCCAAGGTAGCCATCCAATATGCTGCACAAATTGCCAATGCACAGCTGCCGTATTTTGATTGGGTTGCTGAAATATTTCAATCAAACTGTTTTGTGTACCATTATTACTGCTAATCCATTCAGCATTAATCGTTGTATCCCCTTGTTTACTCGGTTGAATAGTAACTAGCGTCTTTCCCAACTTTGCCTTCAAAGGATTCTGCACATTTACTGTGGTATCATTCAATCCATCCATCCATTTCTTCCAACCATTAATATCTTTTATCAATAAAAAGATACTGTCTTTTGGTGCTGTAATATCCACTACTCTTGATACCACCACAGTAGAAGGAAAGAGTAATCCTATGGTCGATGCTAATACAAAGAATACGACAATACTGATGAGGACGAGTTTTATAAATTTCATTATTTATGATTAAAGTTATTTTTAAATGATTTAGATGATTAGTGATTGTAATTAAAAAGGGTCAATTGATAGAAAATGATTCAGATTAATAGACAAAATCATCTTTATCACC
>CANCKV010000166.1 GCA_947378615.1 Chitinophagaceae bacterium
ATTATTATATAATAATGACCATTATTTAATACTTTTTTCTTATTTTGTAAAAATAAATTTGGTGGTATGTAATAAAAAACCAAATTTAGCAGCTTGAAAACAATGTGTAAAAATTACACATTAAATTAATTACTTAAAAAGATTGTCAATGAAAAGGTTAATTACACCCTTATTTATGTTTGTTGTAACTTTTGCAAATGCACAGTTACTAACTTGGACACCTAGTTTTATACAGGAAACATCCATGCCTGTTACGATTACTGCCAATGCCACTTTGGGAAATATGGCATTGAAAGGGCATAATCCATTTGATGTATTCGTACACATGGGAGTTATCACCACAAAAAGTAAATCTTCCGCGGATTGGAAGTATGTGAGAGGGGTTTGGCCATCTAAGTTTACTTGGGAACAGGCAAAAATTACAACCAATAACAATTGGAAATATACTATTGATAGTGCAGGAACTACCCTAAAAAGTTATTTTGGTATAACCGATCCGAACGAGCATATTCTGAATATTGCCATACTTTTTAGAAGTGGTGATGGTACATTAAAACTTGCCAATTCCGATGGTAGCGACATGTATGTACCTGTATATTCCAATACAGAAAATGTTCGTATCGATGTACCGGTTAAACAACCCACCTATATTCCTAGTTTAGGGGCTATTTCTGCAACTATTGGAACTACTATTCCAATAACTGCGAATGCAAGTCTTGCAGGAAGTAATATTAGTGTTTATTTTAATGGTACACTTTTATCATCTACTACTGGTACCACCCTTTCTACTAATGCAACAGTAAGTACTACAGGTTCTCAAACAATCATTGCTACTGCATCTAGTGGTGGAAGTACGAGTAGCGATACTGTAAGTTTTTATGTGGCTGCTCCTAACAACGTAGCTGCTTTGCCTGCAAATGTTTCTGATGGCATCAACTATGAATCTGGAGATACTTCTGCTACCTTGGTTTTGTATGCTCCTAAGAAAGGAAAGATAGTGCTTTCAGGAGATTTTAATAATTGGTTGCCTAATACTAATTACCAAATGAATGTGACTCCTGATGGAAATCGCTTTTGGTTAAGGGTTACGGGTCTTACTCCAGGAACAGAATATGCATATCAATATATTATCGACGATAGTATTAAAGTATCTGACTATAATTCTGAAAAAATATTGGATAAATATGTTGATCCACAGATACCAGCAAGTACTTATCCAAATTTAAAACCATTCCCTTCTAAGGCTGCCGGTTCTTTAGCGAGTATTTTACAAACAGGTCAAAAACCTTATGCTTGGAAAGTTCCAAGTTTCACAAGACCTGATAAGAAGAATCTACTTATTTATGAGCTTTGGGTGAAAGATTTTGTATATAATGCAAATTGGCAGGCTCTAACTGATACACTTTTTTATCTAAAGAAATTAGGCATTAATGCAGTAGAAATAATGCCATTCAACAACTTTGAAGGCTATACAAGTTGGGGTTATAATTCTAACTTCTTCTTTGCCCCTGATAAAGTTTATGGTACATCAACAGCATTGAAACAATTTGTAGATGCATGTCACACACAAGGAATTGCTGTTATCATGGATTTGGCAATGGCTGATGTATCTGGAAGTTCTCCTTTGTGTTCTATGTATTGGAATTCTGCCACTAATACGCCTTCTGCTGCTAATCCTTGGTTAAATCAAACTTCTATGAATGGAAATGTGGTAGGTAGTCAATTCAATCATTCTGCACAAGCTACGATTGACTTACGAAATAGGGTCTATGCTCATTGGTTGAAAAATTATAATTTGGATGGTTTCAGATTTGATTTAATTGAAGCATACACACAAGCTTCATCAGGGGGCAATTATGATCAAACCCGTGTGAATACATGTAGTAATATTAATGCCTCAATGCAAAGTATCTCTCCGGGTAGTTATTGTATTTTGGAAAGTTTTACTGCCGATAATCCTACTAATGTAAATAATGGGATGCTTGTTTGGGGGGCAGGAAAAATAATAAATACAATTTCTACTGCTGATGAAGGATTTATTAATAATTCAGACTTTGTAAGTCAGGGTCTTTACACTAATCAAGGCTGCAATCAAGCTGGAATAGTAACTTATCAAGAAAGTCATGATGAGCCTAGAGTCATGTACAATATATTAACAAACGGAAATACGTATCAATCGTACAATCCAAAAACTGTTACAACTGCATTAAACCGTGCTGCAATGGGTACTGCATTTTGGGCATTGATTCCTGGTCCAAAAATGTTGTGGATGTTCGGAGAATTAGGATACGATTATGGAGATAACGTTTGTGCGAATGGTACTACCACTTGTGGAAGATTAGACACCAAGCCAATGCCTTGGGGAACTTACAATCAAGATGCAAATAGGAAAGCATTGTATAGTATTTATAGTAAATTATTGAATTTAAGAAATACATACCCTGCTACTTTTTTAGATGCAAACTCTACAAAATATAGTACTTCTGGAGCTGTAAGATGGATGAATCTTTGGAGTAATACCTTGCAAGTAACAGTATATGGCAATTTTGATGTTGTTACTCAATCAGGAACAATTTCTTTCCCAAGTAATGGAACCTGGTACAATCTGTTTACAGGTGCAACAATAAACGTTTCAAATTATAGTTCAAATGTAACTTTAAGTCCAGGTGAATACTATGTATATGTAAACTTGTCTGAAGCATTGACTGTTCCTGTAACCTGGATTGATTTCACTGCAAATAAAGGTTTCAATAATATTGTAAACCTTTCTTGGAGTGTTGGTGATGAAGTCAATAATGACCATTACGACATTGAACGTAGCATTGATGGAGTCAACTTCTTAAAAATAGGAACTGTTGCTGGAAATACAAGTTCATTTTCAAATGTTGCTTACACTTTTGTTGACAATAATAATGTTCCCGTTGGAAAAGTTTATTATCGTATCAAAGAAGTTGATAACAATGGAAAATCAAGTTATTCTAAAATAGTCATAATTAATTCAGATGTACAATCAAACTTGTGGTATTCTACTGTAACGGGCAGCAGTCTAAAGGTATATTTCAAATCTGATATTGGAAAAACAACCATTTCTGTTCATGACATCTCTGGAAAGGTATTATATAATCAAAAATTGGAAAATGCTTTATCAGGACAACAATTATCAATTCCAGTTAATCAATTTGCAAAAGGAGTTTATATCCTAAAAATTGATTCTGAAAAAGGAAGTAAGTCAGATAAAATAGTCGTTCAATAATTAGAAACAACAATTATACAAACTGTAAAAGGCCTTTGATAATTATTATCAAGGGCCTTTTCTTTTTATATTGAGAAAGTGTTATCTGAAATTAATGATCAATACTTCCTTAACTAAATTTGAAAACTATTTTACCTAGCCCAACAATTGTGGAGAATTCCTATAAAAGAAAAGAGAGACTTATCAGCCTCTCTTTTCTTTTTATTAAATTTTCAGTAATTACTATTCTTCGCCAGTACCATTTTTTCCAAACCGTTTGATAATACCTCTGTCACTTTCTCTGATAAAACTTACTATCTCATCCCTTTCATCTGTGGCAGTCAATTCTTCTTCAATAAAATCTATTGCTTGAGAAGTATTTAATCCACGACTATAAATAACCCTATAAATGTCGAGAATATGATTAATTTGATTCAACGAAAAGCCCCTTCTTTTCAGACCTACACTATTTACTCCACCATAACTAAGGGGATTGCGTACTGCTTTGATATAAGGTGGAACATCCTTGCTTACCAAGCTGCCTCCAGCAATAAATGAGTGTTGACCAATATGAACGAATTGATGAACGGCACTTACACCCGCAATGATAGTCCAATCGCCAATCACAACATGACCTGCCAATTGAACACTATTACTTAAAATACAGTTATTACCAACCAAACAATCATGTGCAATATGGCAATAGGCCATTATTAAGCAA
This sequence comes from Chitinophagaceae bacterium, assembly GCA_947378615.1. Lineage (GTDB taxonomy): Bacteria > Bacteroidota > Bacteroidia > Chitinophagales > Chitinophagaceae > Parasediminibacterium. Next base: position 3,954 of record CANCKV010000166.1, read on the forward strand.
TTGTGACCAACTTTTGTTTTTCCACGATCCGAAGTACCCCGGTTAATTGTCACAAATTCACGAATAGTCGTATTGTCGCCAATTTCAACAGTTGTCTTTTCTCCATTGAATTTTAAATCCTGTGGTATTGCCCCAATAACTGCACCAGGAAATATTCTACAATTTTTGCCAATACGAGTGCCTTCCATGATAGTAACGTTGCTACCAACCCAAGTACCTTCACCAATTGTCACATCACCATGTATGACGGTAAAGGGGTCAATCTTAACGTTTGCTGCTACCGCAGCATTCGGATCAATGTATGTATAAGGATGTGTCATCCGCTTTTCTTTGGGTTTTGTGGCTACCAATGTTTGCATAAGTTTACACTAATAGTAAAAAAGATGCCAAACTTTAATATCGCCGATATTTATTTAGAAAGTGAAATGAAACTTTTAATTTCTTTTCACTAATTGAGCGACTAAATCTGCCTCTGTTGTAACTTTTCCATTGACATATACAGTACCGTGCATACAACAGATACCTCTTCTTATGGGCTCTATAAGCTCCATTTTAAGAATCATTGTATCACCGGGAATAACTTTCTGTTTGAATTTGCAATTATCTATCTTTAAGAAATAAGTATCAAACTTTCCATCATCTGGCATTAGATTGATACATAATATTCCACCTGTTTGTGCGAGTGCTTCAATCTGTAAAACACCTGGCATTACAGGGTTATTAGGAAAATGTCCTTGAAAAAACCATTCGTTAAAAGTTACATTCTTTATTCCAATGATATGCTTGTCTGAAAGTTCAGTCACCTTATCAACTAATAAGAATGGGAATCTATGAGGTAAAGTTTTTTCAATCTTTTCATGATTGAATATAGGGGGTAAAGCAGGATTATAAATAGGTACATCTTTTACATGCTTATTCTTCTTAATATATTGCTTTATTTTTTTTGCAAATTCTACATTCGTACTGTGACCAGGTCTGTTTGCAATAATCCTTGCCTTAATTGGGTAGCCGATTAAGGCCAAATCTCCAACTACATCTAATAGTTTATGCCTCGCAGGTTCGTTTGGAAAACGTAACTCTAAATTATTCAAATACCCTTCTGTCTTTACTTCAATTTTATCTCGATTAAACACTTTTGCCAAACGAGCCATTTCTTCATCAGAAACTTGCTTATCAACAACCACGATTGCATTATTGATATCACCACCTTTTATTAGGTCATGATCTAAAAGCATTTCAAGTTCATGTAAAAAACAGAAAGTTCTACAAGGACCAATTTCATTTTTGAAGTCCCTGATTGTCTTTAAGCCAGCATGTTGTGTTCCCAAAACTGGACTATTAAAATCAATAAGGGTCGTAAGTTGGTATTCCATAGCAGGCAACGCTACCATTTCTACGCGCTTAACTTCATCGTAATAAAAGATATTTTCATCAATACTATACCAAGCCTTTGCAGCTTCTTGTTCAGCAACACCCGCTTTCTCAATTAATTCTATAAAGGGTTGAGAACTACCATCAACGATAGGTATTTCAGGACCATTCAATTCTATTAAGGCATTGTCGATTCCCATTCCTACTAAGGCTGCAAGAATATGTTCTACAGTACTAACTTTTGCATCACCTACTTGCAGGGTTGTTCCCCTACTTGTATCTGTTACTAGGTCGCAATCGGCCTTGATAAGCGGGCGCATCGGTAAATCAATTCTTTGAAACTGTAAACCAAAACCTGGGTTAGCTGGCTTAAGTGTCATTTCAACTAAGATACCTGTGTGTAAACCTGTTCCGGTGATATTTATATCACTTACAAGGGTATGCTGCTTATCAGGGTTAAAATTTATATCCATTCAAAATATTTTGTAAAGCCGCAAAAATAAGAGTAAATGACCGCTTTTTCTACTAAATCTTTTCTTATTACTTTTTTCTTTTGTTTTGGATGTTTTCATACAGCTCAATTTTCTAAATATTAGGTCAATTTTAAGACTTATTTAAACGTAAATAAGTTTCGAAACGTTTATTTTTTTTATTAACTCTTTTTTTAATATTTACATTTTTTAAAGTCAAATAGTAAATGTATAAAATTATTTATCAACACTACAAATTTATGATTCTTACAGATAAGAAAAAGGCACAAAGGAAATCACTTCAACACAATAAAATGATGTGTTGAGCAAGTGAAATCCTTTATGCCTATTCAATATTAAAAACTGAAAGATTCTTTAGGTAAAACATACCTTATATAATGCATTTTTCTCTTATCATTTAATAATCATCATGTATCAATGTATTTTTATTTTTCATTTTCGCATAGATTTCTGAAAGTGTTGCGGGTTTTGTGAAATGATATTTGATCCCTAATCGTTGTGCTAATAGGTTGGCATCCAATTCTTGTAAGGGCTTGAACTCCTTTCTAGCAATCAATCTTCCAGGACGAAGTAATGCCGCATCCAATTGTTTTAATTCTACATTGAAAGTGCAGATGATTTGTAGTTTCAGCATGTCATTCAATAAGCCATCAGTCATATTCAATAGGTTTGTTACTCCCTGTATCCTTGTTTCGGTATGTCTTGCTGCCAATAAAGGTTCCGCATCTTCAATCAGTAAAACACAGAAATTACCATTTTCCGAGTAATGAGTAACTGTTCCCGAAAGGAAAGTCATAAATCCTGGGTCAACCAAATAATCCACCATATTTGGTGGCATATAGATTACTATTTTATTCGCCTCGGACATCTCCTTAAGTAAATGACATATATAATAGGTCTTACCAGTTCCAGGGATACCATGAAACAGAACTAATCCTTGACTTTCATTTTTAAACCGCCCCATCAGGTTATTATGAAAATGTTCAAACCCATACCCATATTGAACATCTAAATCCTCAATTTCAAAATCTTCCCTCACTGCATGTGATTGCAAACTAAATTCTCCTTTACTATTAACTTCCACCATATAAATCTCTGGCTTATCGGGAATCCTTTCTAAAGAACACTTTTCAAAGGA
>CANCKV010000167.1 GCA_947378615.1 Chitinophagaceae bacterium
GGTTTAGCGGTGGCTTTAAAAGTATTTCCTGCACCATCGTTAGCCTCTAAATAATACTTTGATTTTTCCCAATCCGGTTTGAAACCAAAATCCTTTTCTATTTCTGCATCAATGTTTGGTACCTCTTCTATTAAAGATAATTCATAAACCGATTGTGCATTGTCTGTTACAGGACCATAACTATCCACAGCAATTGTAACAGGTCCCATTCCTAACATGCCAAAAGCTACCAACCCAAAAGCAAAAATGGAAGGATAAATCATGAACCCGTCTAGTCCAAAAGTGCTTGCAAAATAAGCTGCAAACATTAACACAAAGAATACGAGTCCTTGCCAAAAGGCCGAGAAATTACCTGCTACCAAGCCAGAAAGAATGACTAACGATGCTCCTCCTTCTTTTCCGGCACTTACTATTTCTTGTACATGAGTAGATTTTGGTGAAGTAAATATCTTAGTAAACTCAGGTATTAAAGCTGCACCAAGCGTTCCACAACTGATAATTGTTGCCAAAATCCACCACATATTTGGATTGCCATTAATGTCTGGAATCATGATTTTGCTAACAATATAAGTTACAATAATGGATAGAATTGAAGTTATCCAAACTAGGTTTGTGAGTGGAGTTTCAAAGTCAATATCTTCCTTATTACCAAATAGGACATCACTGATAAAGCCATTTATCCAAAAGGCTACCACTGAAGTAATAACCATTAGAATACGCATTACAAAAATCCATACCAATAATGCGGTTTGAATATTGCCAGTAAGCTCAGGATTCATGCCTAATGTTGTGCCCCCTACTGCTAATAAAATAAATGAAATGAGGGCAACACCTGTTACTCCGTAAGTTTCAAATCCATCTGCCGTTGGACCAACAGAATCTCCTGCATTGTCACCTGCACAGTCTGCAATTACGCCAGGATTTCGAGGGTCATCTTCTCCAATTTTGAATACGACTTTCATTAAATCGGAACCAATGTCAGCAATTTTTGTGAAGATCCCCCCTGCAATACGCAAGGCAGATGCTCCAAGTGATTCACCGATAGCAAATCCAATGAAACAGGCTCCTGCCAAATTTGATGGCATCAATAAAAGGATAATTAACATCATCATCAACTCAACACAAATCAAAACTACACCGATACTCATTCCAGCATTTAATGGTATTTTCAATAGTCGTAGAGGTTTCCTTTGTAAAGATGCAAATGCCATACGGGCATTAGCTAGTGTATTCATTCGGATACCAAAGGCGGCTACTGAATAGGAGCCAAGAATCCCGATGACTGTCCAAGATAAAATGAGTAATACACCTCCAACTCCAAAGAGTGAATGCCCTTCATGATCTTTTGCTAGGAACCCAAAGTACGCAGCAACGGCTGCTCCAATAAAAATAAATAGAATGGCTAAAAACTTGCCCTGTTGTCGTAAGTAAGCGCCACAAGTTTTGTAGATAACGTCACCGATTTCTAGCATCGTACGGTGGGCGGGTAAACTCTTTACTTTCTTGAATTGATACAATCCAAAAAACAATCCTAAAATAGTAATCAGAAATCCCCAATATAAAATGTGTGCCGAGTGTATTGCATCGGGGATTTTAAGGTCAGCTTCGCTGGCAAAACTAATTACGGGTGTAGTTAAAAAGCCAAAAATAACGGCTGTGAACTGATAAACCTTTTTCATATAATCAATGTTTAATTGTTTGACAAATTCAAGTTGCACTGTTTTTGGTTGCATGCTTAAAATTTTGACAATCTCTTAATCCTATTGATTTGAGTAGAATGTTGGAAAAGTATGGACCTAGGGTGTTCTCAATGGCTTTAGCGGTTTTTATGGAAGCGGATTGAACGTATGATTTAAAAGAAACTCCCTCAAAATGAATCGAAAGGAGTTTCTTTTTTTGTAAACAAAATGTACTATAACGTTACACCACTTTTGAAGATTGCAATTTCTCTAAAGCCGGATTTTTCATGTCCAGCTTTTTCGCCACTTGCAACCCTAATTATTTTATCTACTAATTCTTCAAGTCCTTGATCGAAAGACTTATCTTCTGCTAATGGCCCCGCATTGTAATCGATCCAATGTGGTTTTCTTGCAGCAAGATCAGAATTCGTAGCAATTTTTAATGTCGGAATAAAACTTCCAAATGGAGTTCCTCTACCCGTTGTAAACAATACTATATGACAACCTGCAGCACCTAGAGCAGTTGTAGAAACAAGGTCGTTCCCTGGTGCGCTTAACAAATTAAGTCCCTTAACTTTCAATCTTTCACCATATTTCAATACATCCACAACTGTCGCAACACCACCCTTTTGTGTACAGCCTAAGGATTTATCCTCAAGAGTAGAAATACCACCTGCTTTATTACCCGGTGAAGGATTTTCGTAAATAGGTTGTTTTAAATCAATAAAGTATTGTTTGAAATCGTTGATAAGATGCACTGTTTTTTCAAAAACATCATGTGTAATACATCTATTCATCAAAATAGTTTCTGCACCAAACATTTCAGGAACTTCTGTCAATGTGGTTGTTCCTCCTTGCGCAATTAGGAAGTCGGAGAAATACCCCACTAATGGATTGGCTGTGATACCCGATAAACCATCTGAACCACCACATTTTAATCCAACCTTTAGTTCTGAAAGTGGAATTGGTTCTCTTTTATCTTTCTTCGCTTCGTTGTAGATTGATTTTAATAAGGCTACTGCCTCTGTAACTTCATCTTGAACCTTTTGAGAAGAAAGGAACTTAATTCTACTTTTATCAAAATTACCTAGACCTTGTTCAAACTCATCAATCTTATTGTTTTCACAACCAAGACCTAGAACTAAAACACCGCCTGCATTTGGATGAAGAGCAATATCCGAAAGAATAGTACGGGTATTCTTATGGTCATCTCCTAATTGAGAACAACCATAGTTATGTTTAAATACTTCGATGCCATCTACTTCTAATTCACCCTCAAGTTCTGCCTTAAATTCGCGAATTATTTGTTCGGCAATTCCATTTACACAACCTACTGTTGGAACAATCCATATTTCGTTACGAATACCTGCTTCACCGCTCGACCTTCTATACCCTTGAAAGGTTAAATTTCTGTTTTGATGAGGCAAACTACTGAAGACTGGATTGTATGAATATTCGAATACATCATTCAGTTTTGTCTTTACATTCTGAACGTGAACATGTTCCCCTTTCTTGATGGCAGCAATAGCAATCCCGATAGGATAACCATACTTTAAAATATCCTCTCCAACATTTATATCTCTTAGTGCAATTTTATGCCCCCTTTCAATATCACTTAGAAGGACAATTTTATCACTTTCAACTTCTATGGTTTCACCTACTGTGAAATTACGTAGTGCAATGACCACATTGTCGTTAGAGTTTATTTTAATCAGTTCTTTCATTATTTTATTAATTATTTTTTTTATTATACTAAAGCTTCTATTGCTTTTTGCATTCCTTTATTTACAATGTTTGTTAGATGTGCAGTAACCGCATCTGTCAATCCTGCAACGGTATTCAAATCAAATTTCCAATTCTTATCGTAAGCAAGCACTTCAGAAACCACAAGTTTCAATGAAGCATCAGTGCCATCATATTTAGCCCATGCATCTTTTAGTAAGGATAATAATGCTGCATCATCATTCAAGGCAATGTCTGCATCTCCTCTCTTACCTCTGTAGAAGGCAATAGTAGAGGCTAATGAGAAAGTCAATTTTTGTGGTACTGCTTTCTTGCGCTTGATATATTCAAGAATAGATGGTAATACCCTCGTTTCGAATTTAGCCCATGAATTAAGCGAGATAGACATCAACAAATGCTTGATAAAAGGATTTTTGAATCTATCAATTACTTCGCTTGCAAACTTTTCTAATTCTTCTTTCGATAAATCTAATGTAGGGATAATCTCTTCGAAGATGGCATCATTTAAAAACTTACCCACTATCGGATGTTCCACTGATTCACGAACAGTATCAATTCCATACAAATAAGCAACAGGGACTAAAGCCGTATGTGCACCATTCAAAATACGTACTTTTCTAGTTTTGTAAGGAGTAATATCATCTACATATAAAACATTCAATCCTATTGAAGGAAAAGGAAGTTCTTCCTTTAAGCCCTTTAAAGATTGAATAACCCACAAATGAAAGTGTTCACCTTCTACCACTTGCTTATCTTCAAATCCAAGTTCTGCAGTAATTTCAGCGATTCTTTCTCTAGGATAACCTGGAACAATACGATCAACTAGTGTATTACTAAAAGTACAAGCATCATTTAACCATGTGATAAATGCAGCTTCAAATCCCCATTTCGCAGAAAGCTTCAAAATATATTCTTTCAAATGATCTGCATTTTTATCAATCAATTCGCAAGGGATTATGTGCATACCCTTTGTTGCATCACCTTTAAAATGAACATATCTGTGATGTAACCAAATTGCTAATTTAGCAGGATAAGAATTAGGAGGAGTTAATCCCGGAGTGTCATTATCATCGTAAGAGATGCCTGCCTCGGTTGTGTTCGAAATAACAAAACGCATATCAGGATTTTCTGCAGTTGCCAAATAAGCATCAAAATCAGTGTAAGGATTAATACCTCTACTAATGATATTGATTGTTTTGTGACTACTTTCTGCTACGCCATTTTTCAATCCACGTAAATACAATGTATATAGACCATCTTGATCATTTAACATATTCACCATCCCATTAGCAATCGGCTGTACTACAACCACCGAGCCATTGAAATCGGTCTTCGTATTTAATTCATCAATCATCCAATCTACAAAGCAACGCAAAAAGTTGCCTTCGCCAAATTGCAAAACTCTTTCAGGGTAATTACTGTAAGAAGGGTAAACTTGTTTATTTAAAAGCATATAGCATTAATTTTAGCCCCCAAAGTAATGCCTATTTTTTCGTTAATACAAGTTAAAACCATATCAAATTTTCACATTTCTACGTTATCGTTTGCGAAAACGGTTATGCAACCGGTTTCGTTGCATTCGATTTTATGCATATATTTCCTCTGTAAATTGCTCCGAATTAGCTCTGTTATTTAGGTAGTGAAGTTGTACGTTTTAAGTTGTAAGTTGTACGTTTTAAGTTGTACGTTTTAAGTTGTACGTTGTACGTTGTAAGTTGTACGTTGTACGTTGTAAGTTGCACGTTTTAAGTTGTACGTATTAGGTTGTACGTTTTAAGTTGTACGTTTTAAGTTGTACGTTGTACATTTTAAGTTATACGTTTTAAGTTGTACGTTGTAAGTATTAGGTTTTACGTTTAGAACCGAATAAGTATTGGAGAGAGCTATAACCTGAACAAATTATTTTGAACAGATCCCAAAATCAAAGAAACAGTTCTCATGATATTCCCCGATTCGTAATGTAAAAGAACTCAATATTGATTTCAAAGATTATTTTCGCATCATTCACTACCTGTTTGACCAAAAAATAATGTAAAAAAGATGATGAGTAAAGGAAAAGTTTTAGTGGCAATGAGCGGTGGCATTGATAGTACAGTCACTGCATTGATGCTACATAATGAAGGTTATGAGGTGATTGGAATTACGATGAAGACGTGGGACTATGCCACAAGCAATGCAAGTAGTAAAGAGACAGGCTGTTGCAATATTGATAGCTTCAATGATGCCCGTCAAGCGGCTGTTGACAATGGCTTTCCACATTTTATATTAGATATCAGGGAAGAATTTGGTGATTTCGTCATAGAGAATTTTGTAGAAGAATATCTCGCAGGAAGGACTCCGAATCCTTGTGTGATGTGTAACACACATATTAAATGGAGGGCTTTGCTTAAGAGAGCGAATGCTTTGGGATGCAAATGGATTGCTACGGGACATTATGCGGAAGTACGACAACATACAAATGGTCGCTATGTAATTAGTAAGGGTTTAGATGAAACTAAGGATCAGAGTTATGTATTATGGGGTTTAGACCAAGAATTGTTAAGTCGAACCATTTTGCCATTAGGGAAATATAGAAAGTCTGAAATCAGGCAGATGGCCGTTGACTTGGGTTATCCTGAATTGGCAAAAAAGAATGAGAGTTACGAAATATGTTTTGTTCCGGATAATGACTACAGAGGCTTTTTGAAGCGTCGTGTGGAAGGATTAGAAGAAAAAGTAGATGGTGGTTGGTTCGTGGATAAAACAGGGAAGAGACTCGGCAAGCATAAAGGGTATCCATTTTATACAATTGGTCAACGGAAGGGATTAGAGATTGCTTTAGGACGACCTGCCTACGTGACATCTATCAATCCAGATACCAATACCGTTGTTTTGGGTGAGGAACAAGATTTAGATCAAAATGAAGTCTCGGTTGGAAAAATCAATTGGGTTAAATATGAAGGTATAACAGATGGAATGGAAGCATTGACAAAGATTAGATATAAAGATAAGGGGGCATTGAGTAATCTGTTTCAGACTGAAAATGGCTTGACGATGCGATTCTATGAAAATGTAAAAGGTATTGCCCCCGGTCAGAGTGCGGTATTTTATGAAGGTAACGATGTGATTGGAGGGGGGATTATTCAAAGAGGGGCATTGATAAAGGAATGAGAGGGAGAAGACGGAATTTACTTTTAGTAAAGAAAAAAGGATACCACCTAGTGTGAAATGAAGGGATTCATGTTTCTTATTTATAGAGCTTTTAGTAAAGAGAAAAAGCTAAACACATAGTGACATAGCCACATAGAAAGGGGTATAAAAGTTTATCGCTTAAAGAGTTTCGTGGAGACACGAACCTCGGCAGTCAATTCACTTTTAGTAAAGGAAAAAGGATAACACCTAGTTGAAATGGAGGGATTCATGTTTCTTATTTATAGCGCTTTTAGTAAAGGGAAAAAGCTAAACACATAGTGACATAGCCACATAGAAAGGGGCATAAAAGTTTATCGCTTAAAGAGTTTCGTGGAGACACGAACCTCGG
>CANCKV010000168.1 GCA_947378615.1 Chitinophagaceae bacterium
TTAGGTATAAAATTACGATTCGTTTTTTATTATTATTAATCATCTTCTTTACATTCCTAACTGGTTATGCGGTACTTAGTGGCAAAATAAAAACCTGCGGTTGCTTAGGTGATTGTTTACCTCTGAAAGCAGGTATGAGTTTTACTAAAGACTTAGTCTTGACAGCATTAATTGTTTTGCTTGCTGTATTTGAAAAAGATGTTAAACCTATTTTTTCTCGAGTACTGACTAGCTCAATATTGATGCTGACCCTTGTTGCATGTGTTTTAATTCAAGATGTTGTCTTAAATTATCTACCATATATTGATTGTCTTCCTTTCAAAAAAGGAAATGATATTCTCGTGCAAATGAAAAAGCCCAAAGATTATGTGCCCGATTCTACAGTTATTACTTATCAATATAAAAAAGGCGATAAGCAAGTTGAATTTGACCAAAATAATTTTCCCGCAGACTTTGATAGTACTTACATTTTTGTAAATCGTTTTGATAAACTAATTCGGAAGGGAACAGGAGGTGCAAAAATTACTGACTTTACGCTTACAACAATAAGTGGAAATGATACTACGATGGCCTTGTTTGGTATTCCTAAATATATTTTGGTGCTAAGTAATGATTATAGAGGGGAAAAATGGCTTAAGGAATTGATAGATCTAAAAAACTTTTGTGACAAAAATAATATGCCCATTTTTTATGTGACCTCTCAATCAGAAGAATTTACGAGTAAGGTAACGAAGGCAGGTATTACTGTTTTGAAGTGCGATGCAACCGTTATTAAAACAGCCGCTAGAGTGAATTCTACTTATTATTTCATGAAAAACTCTACTGTCTTCAATAAATATGGTGATAGGGATGAAAATAAATTATTGGCAACTGCTGAACAATTGAATAAACTTTAAATTTTTAATTTGTAAGTAATAGGATTTAGGGAAAGGAGAGTGGTTTTATTTTATTTCTCATTTTCCCTAGTATTTTAATCGTATTTTTTGTTTGCCAAATTTTTGTTATGCGTTTTATTTCATTTGTTTTGCCATTTTTATTTGTAGGTAGTTTACACGCACAATCCAAACAATTCTATCTAATTGTAGGAACATATACCGATGGAAAAAGTGAAGGCATTTATACCTATCATTTTAATTTTGAAAATGGAACTAGCGAATTAGTTCATACCCTCAAAGCTGCAAATCCCTCTTTTCTCACAATCAGTAAAGATGAAAAATATATTTATGCCATCAGTGATGCAAGGAAAGGGGGGAATAGTGAAGTAGTCGCCTACCATTTTAATAAAGAATCAGGGGAATTGACTGCTTTAAATAAGCAGACTGAAAAGGGAAGTGGCGCTTGTTATATAAATGTAGATAGCAAAAATAAATGGGTGTTTATAGCAAATTATGCGAGTGGTAATTTATCCGCTTTAGCTATTCGAAAAGATGGGGAATTAGATACTGTGAAACAGTTTTTTCAAGATACAGGGAAAAGTATCAATCCGACCCGACAAAAGGAAGTACATGTTCATGCGGCTGTATTTTCGCCCGATGAAAAGTATTTATTTGTTACAGATTTAGGAAACGATATTATCCATCAATTCCCTTTCAATGCTTCTGCAGACTTACCATTGTCATTAGCAAATGAAAAATTAATTAAATGCAAGGCCGGAAATGGTCCACGTCATCTTGCTTTTTCTTCAGATAGTCGCTTTATGTATGTTATCAATGAATTGAGTGGTACTATTGATGTTTTTGATTTAAAAAAGAAATCAACTGAATTGATTCAAACTATTAGTACTGATAGTAGTAATAGTGATACAAAAGGAAGTGCGGATATTCATCTTTCTCCGGATGGTAAATTCCTCTATGTTACTAATCGTGGTAATTACAATACTATTTCTACTTTCAATGTAAACTCAAACGGTCATTTAAAATTGTTGCAAGTACTACCTACGGGAGGCATCATGCCCCGCAATTTTGTTATTGACCCTACTGGGAATTATTTATTAATAGGTCATCAAAAATCTGATAACATCTCCTTTTTCAAAAGAGATAAAACCACAGGATTATTAATAAAAGCAAAGCAGGAAATACAAGTAGGCAGTCCAGTTTGTTTGAAGTTTATTAATTTATAAAGCCTTGGTAATTCTTTGAGGAATCGGCATCATCTAAAACTAACACCCAATCGTTTACTTTTTGACGGTCAACAGGAGGAGTAAATGTCTGTGGCTTTGATTGATTGACAATTTTTCCCTTATAGAATACATTCCCGTTTTTGGGATTATACCAATACTCTTTTAGTGAATTACTTGTGATACAATTTGTATAGATGGTAAATGGTTTTCCTGTAAACGTATAAACCATTATATAATCTTTCCCTTTTGTAGCCACCACATGTTCATATTTCTTCTGATGATTATCAACTACTATTTCTTGCGCAGGCTTTCTACTATAAAAATCTCTTGATAAAATTAGTTTTTTCAAATACTGCATTTGATTCGTACCTGAATCATTCAATGCATCCTGCCAATACTTTTTCACCCCATAAGCTTTATTCTTTGAAGATTGATGATAAAATTGCATGATTGAATTATTGCCATAAGTATGCCCGAAGGAACCTGAAAAAACTGACCAATAGGCATACCTTCTCACATCATCTGCATTCCAATAGGGTAGGGTAGTGTCATGCAATCCATGTGGTATGCCTTCATAAGCAGGTTCTCCATCAATAATTGGTTTTGCAGGTTTTTTAAGATAACTCTCTGTTATCAATTTCCAATTATCTGCACCAACTGAATCTTGTGAATAATCTTTATGCCCCGATTGAACCATATTAAAGTCAAGCCAATTAGCATTGTGAAACCATTCTGCAGAACTAGTCCTACCAAAAGGATGATAGGTGACCAAATGATTACTATCAATAGCTTTTAATGTATTTCCCACTGTATTGAATACCTTTTCATTTATAGTTCCCTTAATATCTCCACCATTCATCCAAATGACATTTGGTTTGTTTTTATATCTATTTGCCAGCCAACTAATATAAGTCGTTGCATTTTGGATATTAAATAATCCCTTTTTCACAATACTACCCCAAACAGGAACCATTGCTAAATAAATATCATTTTTAAAGGCTTCGTCTATTGCAAAATCAATCAAGTTCCAATAGTTATGTTCTATTTCTTCTTGAGTACTCTGATTATTTGTAGTTTTTGGTAAAGTGAAATCATTATTGATAAAGGCATTTTCTCCATATATATTTTCCTCAGGCATTTCGTGAATCACCATAACTTGCACAACATTAAAGCCTTTATTGTGCCTATCCTGTAAATATTGTTGGATTTGCTCTCTTGTTAATTGTGTAAATAGCAGCCATCCAGTATCTCCCAACCAAAAGAATGGTCTTCCGTCTTCATATTGTAGAAAACGTTTATCTTGTGAAACCACTAATTTGTTACCTAATTGACTGTTTCCCTGCGCTTTTGATAGCAGAGGCAATATGAATAGAACGATGAATATAAATTGACGCATAATTTTTTTTCTTGTTTTCGATTACAATTATACATCCTATCCTTCATAATTTATTGTCTTTTTCTTTAGAAACGAATATGGAAGTAATTACAATCATACGCAACTACTTATCTAATCATACAGGGCATTTGCTTCATTTCTTCTTCTAATTGTTTTACGGAATGAATTTCCTTTTAATACTAGGGGGATTACAAGCAGGTTTTTGAAATAAAATTGAATGGCGGATTCAAATTTTTAATTTAATAAATGGAGGAAATTTGGCTTAAATATGTATTAATAAAAAAATCCGCAGTATCAGTTTAAGATGCTGCGGATTTTTATGATAAATTATTCCTTATACCAATGCAATATCAAGTACTTCCTGCATATTTTTTACATAATGGAAAGTGACGCCAGAAATAAATGAACTATCAATTTCTTGAACATCCTTTTCATTTTGCCAACACATGATAATTTCCTTTAGGCCAGCACGTTTTGCTGCTAAAACCTTTTCTTTAATCCCTCCTACAGGCAATACTTGACCTCTAAGGGTAATTTCACCTGTCATTGCCAAATAGGATTTTACTTTTCTACCCGTAAATGCCGACGTCAATGATGTCAACATCGTAATACCTGCACTTGGACCATCTTTTGGTGTTGCCCCTTCTGGAACATGTACATGAATATTCTTTTTTGAAAAATCTTCTTGACTAATACCCCATCTCGAAGTATTTGCTTGCAAATAAGTTAAGGCCGTAGTGGCACTCTCTTTCATTACGTTGCCAAGATTACCTGTCAATTTTAATTCTCCCTTTCCTTCGCTCAATACAGTTTCGATAAATAGAATATCGCCTCCTACATAAGTCCAAGCTAAACCTACAGTCACACCGGGCATATTGACAGTTTTATAAATATCGTTGCTGTATTTAGCAGAACCCAATATCTTTTCGATATCCCCTGCACTCACAGTCGTATTAAACTTGTTTTCCATCACTACTTCTTTAGCATGGTAGCGCATAATACTAGCTAATTGCCTATCAAGTTCCCGAACACCGCTTTCTCTCGTGTAGCTTTCTATTATTTTTTCAAGAATCTTATCAGACAATTTCAATTTTACCTTCTCAAGCCCGTGCGCATTCTTTTGCTTAGGTAACAAATGTCTCTTAGCAATCTCAACTTTCTCTTCTACTGCATAACCACTCAAATCAATGATTTCAAGACGGTCTCTCAATGCAGGTTGAATGTTTTGAATGTTATTTGCAGTCGCAATAAACAATACCTTACTGAGGTCATATTCAAGTTCAAGATAGTTATCGTAAAAAGTATTGTTTTGTTCAGGATCCAACACTTCAAGTAGGGCAGAAGAAGGGTCTCCACGATGATCACTGCCTATCTTATCTATCTCATCCAAAATCATTACTGGATTTGACGTTTTCGTCTTACGAATATTTTGTAAAATCCTTCCTGGCATTGCACCAATATAGGTCTTCCGATGACCTCGAATCTCACTTTCATCATGCAAGCCACCCAAACTTACCCGAACATATTTACGTCCAACTGCATGTGCAATACTCTTTCCCAAAGATGTTTTACCAATACCGGGAGGACCAATGAAACATAAGATTGGGCTCTTCATATCTCCCTTTAATTTCAAAACAGCGAGATATTCAAGTATCCTATTTTTGATTTTGTGCATGCCATAATGGTCTGCATCTAATACTTTCTTGGCATTAATTAAATCATAATTATCAGAAGTATATTCCTCCCAAGGCAAATCAAGCATCAAATCAAGATGATTATATACCACAGAATAGTCAGGAGTACTTGGATGCATCCTTTCGAGCTTCTGAACATTGGTATTAAAGAGGTTCTTTGCAGCTTCAGGCCATTTCTTTGCCTCTGCCTTCTTCTTCATCTCCGTAATTTCCCGTTCATTCGTATCGCCGCCAAGTTCATCCTTAATACTTTTCATTTGTTGTTGTAAAAAGTATTCCCTTTGTTGCTTATCAATTTCAACTCTTGCACGGTTAGTCACCTTGTCTTTTAGTTCCGCAAATTGAAGTTCCCTTTGTAAGAGATGCATCAATTTTTCTGCTCTTTGGGTGATATCATTTATTTCTAGAAGTTCTTGTTTCTCGACTAGTTCAACATTCTGATTACTGCTAACAAAATTGATTAAGAACGTAGGATTCTCAATATTTTTAAGAATGATGGCCGCCTCTGTAGGAAGGTTTGGAGATAAATGAATAATTTGAGTTGCCAAATCACGAATACTTCCTAGAAAAGCTTCAAAGTTTTCGTGTGTTGGTTTTGCGTCATCTTCACAAACTTTAATACGTGCTTTAAAAAAAGGGTCGTCACTAGTAATTTCTAATAGTTCAAAACGCTTCTTACCTTGAATAATGATGGTGGTGCCTCCATCAGGCATTTTGATAAGCTTGATAATCTTGGCAACTGTTCCAACTTTACATAAATCGGTTGGTTCTGGATTCTCAACATTCGTATCTTTTTGTGCAATTACACCTAATAACTTATCTAACTTATAAGCCTCTTGAACTGCTTTTATACTTTTATCACGACCTACTGTTATTGGTAAAACAACGCCCGGGAATAGAACAGTGTTTCTCAAAGGAAGAATTGGAATTTCTTCGGGGATAACCATATTTTTATCTTGCTCACTATCATTCTCATTTATCGGAATTATTGGCATAAAATCCGATTCGTCATCTCCTTGCAATTGTAATCTGTTTCTATTCATTGTTATTTGTTCAAAAGTTAGTCAAAATGTCATCTAATTAATCAATTAAATTAATTAATTAAGTTTTGTATAATTTCAATATTAATGCCACCGACATATTTTATGCAAAGAAGGTACAAATTGACATACAAATCAAATTAAATATGTCATTTTGAATTATTTCTTCCTAGCAAGTTAGAAGTTAAAATTCTAATTTAGGTATGAATTAAGGTGTAATTTGAAACCAATTTCAAGTTTCAAATTAATCTATAAAGGGTAGTTATATTCATCTTTATTTAATATTCTATTAATAACGTCCTAATGTTTCGACTTAACATTTTGTTGTAATTGTTTAAATTAGCTAATGGTAAAATAAGCTATTAAAGAATATATTGCATTAATAATCAGTAATTTAAATGCAAAATTAATTAGCGTATCGCTGACAGAATGTGACCGATTATCAATCTGAATAAAACTATATACTGCATAAATAATGCTGATTAATAGAATCAACCAACCGAAGATTTTTGTAGGAATAAAGAATATCCCATTTCTTTTGAACCATGAATCATTCATTGTCCTATTTTGTTTGAAATAAATAAGTTTTTTTATTTAGATTTTTCATTTTTTATGATAAAGAGTCAGATTGAAATGTATTTCAACATAAAAAGGAACTTTTATAATAAAATAAATATTGTCAATAAACC
>CANCKV010000169.1 GCA_947378615.1 Chitinophagaceae bacterium
AGCAGTTTGGTTTGCACCAGTAGTGTTATTCATAAGCGCGTGATACCCATTGGCCGTATTCCACATATTACTACCGCCACCAAGTCCAAAAGTTGCACCATTAATAGTTGCATCTTTACTAAGTGTAGTAGCACCTGTAAAGGTTTTGTTTCCCGCAATAGTAGCTTGGTTGGTTGTTAAATCCACAAAGTTTTGGGTAGTAGAACCTGTACCACCGTTGGCAATTGGCAAAGTAACTACCGGGGTGTTTAATGCACCATTTGTTACTGTTACAATACCAGTTCCTGCAGGTGCAGGGCCTGCAGCTCCTGTAGCACCTGTTACTCCTTGAGATCCCGTTGCTCCAATAGGTCCTGTCGCTCCAGTTGCACCAGTTAAACCTTGAAGGCCTTGTGCACCTGAAGCTCCAGCAGCACCTTTGATATTGGTTGTTATAGAATAGTTACCATTTGTTTTAAGATATACATCGCCAGTAGTGTTGTACAAATAATAATCACCATCAACACCCAAAGTACTTACAGGTATTGCTGAGCCATTGCGCCAAGTAGCACCATTTGTTCCACTAAAGCCTACAGAAAGGAAAGTCCAAGCAGTTCCATTATAATAATATAAACCGTTAGTTCCATCTGTTTGATAAACTATCAAACCTGCAGCAGGGGTAGCAATCGCGTTCTTTTGAGCTGCCGTCAAACGGGGAGGCAAGAAACCCTTTGTACTACTAGTGACATCTAACTGTGCCGAAGGATGGATGCTTGTAGGCGAAACGCCTATACCTACCTGTGAAGAAGCTGAGGTGGCAAATAAGAAAACCATTGTTGTTAAAGCAATAGTAGCTTTCAAAAAGCGTGTGTTCAAGTGTGTCATATTGTTTGTTTTATAAAAATGTAAAGTATTGCGTTGTTGACGGATAGAGACAACCTCATCAGAGGTTGTCTTTTTATGCGGCTTTCCAATTTTTAACATCCATTCCATTTTATTCATTTTTTATATAATTGGGCATAATAAGCCCACAATAATTCCTGTAAACATGAGTAATTTAAAAACATGATTTTCAGAAATGTTACGAAACCCCCTAGAAATGTTACGAAACTTTTCAATTGGGCAAAAAGTGACGAATTATTTAAAATCAGTGAAGAGCAAAAGTGGACATTGAATGAAGATTGCTAAAATATCGTTACTTCTCAGGAGGTGTTACCACAAGGGAAACAATGAAAAAGATAAGAAACAAAGTTTTCTAATAAAATAGATGAATCTGAGCAATTATAAAATCGTTTCACTAAGTACCCCACAATGCTACGCAGTAGGATTCCTCTGTGAACTTCTTTTTAATAAAACATAGAAAAAACTATGTCCTTTCTATGTGCCTATGAGCCTATGTGTTTAGCTTTTCTATCTACTAAAAGTTAAATAACAGAAACATGAACCTCTTTATTTCTCATTATGTAAGACTACTATATAACTTCTTTTCAGAAAGTCGTTCCTAATGCTACGAAGTAGAATTTCTATGTGAACTTCTCTTTAATAAATCTTAGAAAAAAACTATGTGCCTTCTATGTGAACCTATCTGCCTATGTGTTGAGTTTTTTTATAAAATTCGTGTTATTTTCTATAGTATTAAATCTGACAATTGCTCAATTTATTTATTTCTGCCAAGGTTCGTTTCACCACGAAACTCTTTAAGCAAAAAAATATTATACACCCAAATAAAAGTTTTGTTGTGGTATTATCAAAATATTCAACTATAATTGCACCCGTTAGCAGGTATGAAAAATTCCTCTCCCTTAAAAAAGGTCTTCAATTCTTTATTTTTACTAATATTTCACGGTAATAGTAAGTATCAAATCGAATTAAGTTGGTTGTATAACAAATGGCAATTTTGTAATTTGTAAAATAGTAAACCATCAACTCCTTTCCCTTTCCTCCTTTTTCTTTTCTTTAATATTTTTAAGAGACTCGTTTACTATTCTTTGGATTTATTTCTTAATTGTTTAAATCTTAAAATTATGGGCTATTTTATTACAGCACCTTCGATTACACCTGCTATGAAAACAGCAGCCGTTTCTGACATCGCTAGTTTAAATACTATTTTAGATGCCGTTAAAATTGTACTGACACCTGCTCAAAAAGCGACTTTGCTTAAAGTGGCAACTGTAAGAGGTGCAGAAATTGTTTCCATCAAGTCAAGACTTATAGATGCTTACCCCTCTATATTGCCACAAACTTGTACTGCAATTGCCTTATTGGCATTGATGCAGGAAGAAACAGATACCGCATCTTTAATTGCCATGTTAACGGCAACAGTAGGAGGATTAGAAACACATTTGAAAATTATTCAGAACGATGTGATGTATGTTTGTGGTCAATCTTTTGATAATGCCAAAATATTGGGTAATACAGTGCCTGCTGTTAAAGTGGTAGTTGATGAAATTTCAGCTGAATTCCATAGCAGGGTAAATGTGAAGAAAGTGGCTATTGCTTATGATATTGCTCCCGCTGCTACTATTGAAATTGCAGGTGTTGTTACAGACAGTATTTTCACTAATGTTGGATTAACTGTTTTAACTATTTTAAACGAAAATGGTTTATTAGCAGATGCCATTACCCTACATCCTGGTTCAGGAGTGCATATTCCACCTAGATGGACAAAAATTACCGTCACTAATGTTAGTGCAACTGCTCAAGGTCACTTTTGTGTATTTATGCAAGCGTAATTGATAATTCGTAATTCGTATTTCGTAATTGATAATTGATAATTCGTAATTGAAAAAGGGGAGCTTTCTAACATAGAAGCCTCCCTTTTTAAATTTCTTACTGTTTTTAGATGACTCCTTACTGTTTTCAAATGATTCCTTACAGTTATTTAGTGATTCCTTATACCTTTTTGATGATTCCTTAGATAAAAAATACGTAAGCATCATCATGTTGGTACATTCCTTAGACTTTTCTGATGATTCCTTACACCTTTTTGATGATTCCTTAGATAAAAAACACATAAGCAACATCATGTTGGTACATTCCTTAGACTTTTCTAATGACCTCTTAGGCTTTTCTGATACCCCCTTAGACTTTTCTGATGATTCCTTACATGAATTTAGTGGTAGCTAACAACTTTTTCATGAAGCGTTACATAAGTAAGGTACATACCTTAGACTTTTCTGATGATTCCTTACATGAATTTAGTGGTAGCTAACAACATTTCATGAAGCGTTACATAAGCAAGGAATGCTAAATTAATAAATTGAGCAATTATAAAATCGTTTCACTAAGTACCCCACAATTCTACGAAGTAGAATTTCTATGTGAACTTCTCTTTAATAAATCTTAGAAAAAAACTATGTGCTTTCTATGTGAACCTATCTGCCTATGTGTTGAGCTTTTTTTATAAAATCCGGGCTATTTTCTATCGTATTAAATCTGAAACAGACTGCTAATGACATCTTTTGAAACATGGGTAAATGCATTTAAAAGACAAATAAATCAGATATTTTGTTTTACTCTAACTGTCATCCCGTAGGGAACTAACCAAAATTAAACAACTGATTATTGTGTTAGAGATCCCTACTTAAGACATTCGATAAACCTTCTTTTGTTGTAAATTCTGTCGTCTCAACAAACTCAGGCTGACACCCTAATTTCCGGTTAGTACGCTTAACTTAAGTACATGGATTTATGATTAGAATTTATTAGTTGCAACCGCTTGACATTAAAAAAACAGCTCCTATATTATCCTAATTTCGACAATAACTCATCTTTTATCTTTTTTGTTGGAATAGACAATTCAATTCCATTTATAATTAAACTCTTTTCTTTAATTGTTTCAATTTGTTGGAGGTTGATGATATGCGACCTAGAAAGTTGTAAAAAAAGCATGGGAGGTAGTTTTGCAAGAAATCCACTAATAGTTCCCCTTGTCTTTTCTCTATTTCCATTGGCTAAATGTATTTCCAAATAAATGTGCTTACTTTCAATCATACTAATATTTTCAAAATTTATCTTAGTATATTTTTTTCCAGATTTAATCAACAAGTAATTAAAAGTATCTCCTTTTTTTTGCTGAGCAACCTGATAGTTGTTCATCCCTATCTCTATACAAGTAAACAAATCGTTTTGAGTAAAGGGTTTCAGCAAAAAAGTAAGGGGAAGAACCTTTTTAGCGGCCTCAATTGTGGAAGCATCTCCATTTGCTGTAATAAAAATAAACGGAATTTGATAGGTCTCATTAATAATTTGTGCCAAGTCGATGCCTGTTGCTTTACCATTCAGTTTTATGTCTAGCAACAATAAATCAGGTTTATTAGTACTTAAGTTATCCATTGCCTTTTCAACAGAATTGGCTATAAATAGTACCTGATAGCCTATATTTTTGAGGTACACTTCGATTGTCTTTGCAATGATGATTTCATCTTCTACAATTGCTATTTTCATCTTATTAATTGAGTTTATTTTTAAATTTAATATCAAAACAACTTCCTTCTTGGTAAGCATAAGTAACGCTGCCACCTAATTGATCGGCTAATCCTCTAATAAGTTCCATTCCAAGTGTTTGGGATGACTCAAAATCAAGTCCTTCTTTCAAACCAGGTCCATTATCCTTATAATGCAATAGATATTCTTCATTGATTTCCCTTGTCAAATGGATAGAAACGATGTTCCCATTACCTCGTTTTGGTAGGTATTTATAGGCGTTTGTGACGAGTTCGTTTACCATTAATCCTAAAGGTACAGCCGTATTTATGTCGAGAAGTAATTCTTCATTTCCAATTTCAAACAAAATGGCCTGATTTTCTTGCTCAAATAGTTCAGCTACTTTACCAACCAATTCTTTTAAAAAAACATGAAAACTAATACTTCCAAAAGTTGCATTCTGATACAACTTCTGATGAATTAATGCAATACTATTCACCCTGCTTTGTGATTCGGCAAAGGCCCGTTTTATATTTTCATCATCAGAAGAATTTCCTTGTAAAAATAGTAGCCCTGAAATAATCTGTAAGTTGTTTTTTACCCGATGATGTATTTCTGCTAACAACAATTTATTTTCAGTTAAAGCCTGATTCAATTCCTTAGTTCTATAAATTACTTTATTTTCTAACATAACTTGTTGTTTCTCCACTTTTCTAATTTTATAGAAGTAGAAAGTTACTGCAAATAAAATAAAGGAAAGGGCACTAAAGATTACAAACCAAATTTGAAAATAAAAAGGCTTTAATATTGTCAATGGCAATATTATCTCATTTTTATTCCACTGTCCATTTTCTAACTGTGCTTTTATCTTTAAAATATATTTACCTGAGGGAAGACCACTCACCCGAACAATCCCTTCTTCAGTGTAATTCCATTCCTTTTCAAATCCTTCAATTTTATAGGCAAAGTGGTGTATTCTTTGCTTATAGTCTAAAAGGGAAAAATTAATCGACAAGAATTTATCCCCTACCTCAAAAATCATTTTAGGGTCTTGTTTGTAGGATGACAAACAATCGACCAACTTATTATCGTTAGCAGAGAATTTAGTAAGGCTTGTAATTACCAAGGGGACTTTGATTGAATCTATATATTGATTAAGTTCTATAGGATTAAAACTAACTAGACCGTTAATCCCCCCAAAATACATTCGTCCATCTGTTGCTTTGTAGGAAGATATCCTATTGAATTCATCAGATGGCAGCCCATCATTCGTAGTAAAAATTGAAACACCTTTACTCATAGTGTTAAAACGAATTAAACCTTGATAAGAACCTATCCAAAGATTAGCGTCTTTGTCTTCTTCAATCCGATATAAAATGGGAGAAGGCAGTCCGTAATCAATGGATAAATATTGAATAAGATTTGCCGATTTATCAATTGGTTTATTCCAATTCCATTTAACCAAACCCTCTCCATTTGTAGCTAACCAACAAAGCCCATTTTTATCTTCATGCATATCATAAATTCCCTTTATAGGGAGACGATGACTAGCATCTTTTGCCATACTTCCATAATAATCAGTAATTCTCAATTGATTATCGATACAATAGATGCCATTTTCGGCAACAGCTATCAACCCTTTTATCTTGGAATCATATATTTTATAGACACATCCCATCGGTGGAATAGTATTAGATAGAAAGCTAAGTGGCATGGAACTTTGGGTTCGTTCATTAAATAAAAAGAGGCCACTCTTTTCCTTGCCTAAAAGAAACTTAGTGCCTGAAAGCGGATAGATAGACCAAATAACATCATTAAAATTTGAAATAGGTAGTAGGGATTTGCACTTATAGGTTGTTATATTGTACTTATACAAATTGTCACTACCCAAATATAGATTGTTACCATCTGAAAGCATTGCATAGCTCATTTTATCATTATAAGGCAATGCCTTTTCTTCTTGTGTCTGTTGATTGAGCATCCACAAATTAGAAGATTCGTTGGCAAACAAGTAAGTATTGTTTCCTTTTTTTATTTCACAGATACCACGTAACTGACCTGCATTCGGAGGTAAATTGATTCGTGGTGAATTAGTAAAATATTTTTTGAAATACTTTTTCTTAATGGAGGTTTCAAACAACCCCTGTGTGGAACAGAACCATTTGTTTCCTAAATTATCTACATAAGCTTGGTTTATAAAAAACTCCCTCGACCCTTTCAGCAAATCCTTATCAATTAACTGTACTAGTTGATTATTTATAGATTGAAATACACCTTTATCAACATCATAGAAACAGTAAGCTAAATCATTATCTATATATGAAAATCGTGTAAAGTGATTTTCTACTTCATTTAATCTCAGATTGTCTAAAGAAAAGTTGGAGTATTTGTGATTATTAAATTTATCACTTTTTGCAAACTGTTCAAAAGCTTTTAAGATTGAAGCATTTTCGTAATCAAAAATTAGTTTGAATTTAGAAACTTTTATTCCCGATGAATTACTATCCTTATTTAGCACA
>CANCKV010000170.1 GCA_947378615.1 Chitinophagaceae bacterium
GGCAACAGCTTTAGAATCAATTACACTATAAGATGCACTACTATTTGCAGCCACAGTAGCGATGCTAGAGAAACTTGCACCATCAACAGAATGTTGAACAGTATAGCTAGCTACATTTGATTCACCAACAACAGTCCATGCTACTTGAATATCACTTGCTTGTGCAGTTGCTGTTAGCTTGATGTCTGACACAGGCAAGATACCTGCACCAAATACGACACTGTAACGGTTAGCATAACTAGCCACATCAACAGAAGTAGTCGTGAAAGAAATAGAGTTATTACTTCCAACCAACAATGTCTTAGTATTTAAAACATTATCCTTCAAATAAGCTTGTAAACCATTACCACTAAATTGAGAAGCATCTAACTTAATTGAATAAGCGGTATTAATTACTAAATTACTCAAACGAATTGGAAGAACATCCGTAGCTGAAGGCAAAGTAGATCCGTTAATAGCTAAATCCTTTCCAGCAACATTGAATGTCATGTTCTCAGTTGCATTAGCGAATTTAACCGCATCTTCGTTACCATATCCGGTAGAGAAGTTTTTGTCAAAAACAGATACAGCACCATCTAAGTTAGCACCATTTTTAAACAAACCAACAGCAATTCTGTTAACTGCTACCGTACCAAAAACACCAGTCCTAGCCTGTGCAGGCACTTTACAAGACTCTGTAAATTTCAATGAAGGAGTTCCACTTGCAGGGTTTTGAACAAAGATTGCTTGACCTGGTTGCAAATAACGACCAACATTAGATTTACTGAAAGTATTACTTGATGAATGTGCAGTTGCACTGTACGCAACAAATTGAGTATAGCCAATGAAGTTTACACCATTACCACCTGTAGTAAATGTTGGATCGCAATACCAATAGTTCTCGTTCACATTGGAAGAGTTTGTAGTAATAACAGCCTCCCAATCAACCACACTTGCATACGGGTTTGAAATGAAACTATAATTATTTGCACCACTTACCAATCCTGAAGAAGTAACATAATTATTGGTACTAGATACGCTACCTACATTATAAGTCACATTGCCATACACCAAATTACCCGCAGAGCGTAAGGTGGCACTTCCAGTCATATTGATAGCAAACTGTTGTGACAAGTCATTTGTTCTATTTCCTCTAACCAACAAACGATATCCTTGGAAAGGATCTAGCGTGGTGTTTTTAGTACCCGCAGTTATTGAATCCCAAGTATTATTAGTAAAAGTATAGAGTGATTTTCCGCCAAAAAGAGAATAATCAAATCCAGTAGCATTGTCATAACTGCCTGGAGTACCGGCAATACCTGTAATTTGAGTACCATAACCATTATTGGTCACACCACCTTCTTGCCAATTGTTGAAGATACTTCCTGCGTTTGCAACACCACCGGCACCTAAGTCTCTAAATACACGTAAACTATTTGGAATAAATCTTTCTACTGTAACTTTTCCAGAAACAGTTCCACCAACAATACCAACTACAGCAGTATTTGTTACAGAAGTAGATTTTAATGTTAGGTTACCACCTGTTGTGATAGTACCCGCAGTAGGTGTAAATGTTCCAAATACATTTAAAGCATTACCCAAAGTAGCAGAACCACTCGTGATAGTCAGGTTTTGAAGGCTATTTGCTGTTTGGTCAAAATTAATAGTGCCCACTGTTCCAGCAACAGCTAAAGAGGATGTTGTAGAACCTTTCAAACTTCCTGAACCAGTCAAAGCACCGGTAAGCGTAAGCAAATGACCATTCAAAGAAAGTGAACCATTCAATGTAATTCCTGCAAATGCAGCATTTGCACTAAGTGTAGGTTGTTTTGCCAATGCAGCAGGAATATTTGGAGTATTTGATGCGATTGGAGTCAATCCATATTGCCAGTTAGCGGCATTTGAGAAATCTGTAGAAACAGTACCTGTCCAAGTAGGAGTTGCATTGACAAAATAGATATTTTGGAAATACAATACCGCATTTGATGAAGGCGTATTTGCAACAATCTTCATTTGATTGATGTTGCTAATTACTTGTGAAGTGAAATTAGACAATGGAATATTGATGCTATTCCATCCGTTGATAGTAGGTGTTACAGTTACCATTTGATTTACACCACCTGCATCGGTATTGATTAAATAGAAATCAAAACTTGTACAGTTAGGACTCCACACATCAAAATGTAACAAGTTTCTTGAGGATACATTTACACCGCTAGAAAACTGAACACCTTGATAAGTAAGCGTAGAATATTCCAAAGTAGTCTTACTTCCAACATTCAAAATGGTGGTAGTAACTAGAGGATTCTGCCCCCAAATTGGAGACCAAGATGTTCCAGATACATTTGTATAAGTATTTCCCCATAGCGAGGTAACGCTAGAAGGTGAGGCACTTGGAACAGCTGCAGCAGTAGCAGGGCCAGGATAAGCGACTGTTAATAAAGCAGTAACACTACCTGATAAATAGTTATTATCAGTAGCTTGAGTTGCCGTAATAGTAGTAGTCCCCACCCCCTTGATAGTGATTGTGTGACCACTAACAGTTGCAACAGATGTATTACTACTAGAATAAGTAAAGGCACCTGTACTATTACTAGAAGGATTTGTAATGGTATAAGTAGGTGTACCAAGTGTTTGAGTAGGAATACTAAACCCTGTGATAGTCGGCTTACCAACCACATTCATGAAGTAGAAATTTTGCAAATAAATAACCGCTCCTGAACCAGGCGTAACAGCAACTATCTTAAATTGACCTATTCTTGTTAAATCAATATTATCATAAGCCGACAACGGAATACTAACATTATTCCAACCATTTGTAGTTAAAGAAACAGTATAAGATTGTTCTACACTATTAAAAGTGTTAATCAAAAATATTTGTAATGAAGTACAATTTGGAGTCCAAATATTAACACGCAATGAATCCATCAATGAAGCATCAATGTTGCTTGCAAATTGTACGCCTTGATAGTTAAGTGCAGAATATTTGATGGTACTCTTTCCACCAATTGTTGGAGTAGCATATTGAGTTGATTGCCCCCAATTAGGATACCAACTTGTTCCTGAGACGTTTGTGTAAGTATTACCCCACAACGAAATAACGTATTGGGAAGCAATTGATGGCACAGCAGCAGCAGTTGCAGGAGCAGCATAATCAACAGTTAGTGTAGTTGTAAATGTAGCAGCAGAATAATTTGCATCAGCGGCTACAACAGCAGAGATAGTAGAAGTTCCTGCACCTACAATTGTAATAACATTATCGCTAATAGTAGCTACAGAAGTATTACTACTTGAATAGGTGATTGCACCCGTACTATTTGAAGTAGGGTTTAAAGTATAAGTGCTATTAACTCCAATTATTTGAGTAGGAATTGTAAAACCAGAAAGCGATGGCTTACCTACCGCATTTACAAAATATATGTTTTGTAAGAAAATTACCCCACCTGAAGTAGGTGCTTCAAATTTAAATTGTATGAAGCCAGTTAAACCAGCAGAGGCATAGTTTATTAAAGGAATACGTAAATGATTCCAACCCGTCTGTGTTAAACTGTAACTCAAATCTTTTTCTCCAGAAGAACCAATAATATCTATAAATAAACTTGTTAAATTAGGAGTCCAAATATCAATATTCAATGTATCCATTGCAGAAATATCAATAGGATTTTTTAATTGTACACCCTGATAATTCAGATTAGTATATTCAATGGTTGTATCACCTCCAATATTCCAATAAGTAACTGCAGTTTGTTGCCCCCAATTCTGATACCAAACAGGATTACCATTTGCATTACCTGTTGCATTACTATTTTGAGTGTAGTAATTACCAAATAATGAAATTACATTGACTGCACTATCTTTTGGAGTATATGGATTAGTTGGAACAGGATAAGGAACCACTAAAATTGAAGAAGTAGAACCTGCCAAGAAATTATTACTAGGATCGGCAGCCTGATTTACAGTTATGGTAGTCGTACCAGGACCAATTGCAGTAATTGTATTCCCACTAATAGTTGCAACCGCAGTATTACTACTAGTATAGGTAAAAGCACCACTACTGTTACTCGTAGGATCATTGATAGTGTAATTAGTTCCTTCAGTTTGAGTAGCAGGAATTGAAAAGCCCGTAATTGTAGGTATAATTGGTGCTCCTGCAGTTTGTCTAAAATAAATATTTTGCAAATAAATAGTACCATTTCCTGTAAACATCATCTGATTGATATGATTTACAACAGCACTGTAATTCGACAACGGAAGTGTAACACTAGTCCAAGCTGAAGGAGTTAAACTAATAGCAACATTAGGTTGTACGCCCGTAGCGGTATTAATTAAGAAAAAGTTAAGAGTGGTACAGTCGGCAGACCATACATCTAAGTGTACAGAATCCATTAAGGAAGCATCTACAGTACCTGATAATTGAACACCTTCGTAAGATAGATTCGAGTATTCTATTGTAGAAACTCCATCAACTGTCAAATTGTTGATTGCTGTACCTTGCCCCCAATCTGGGCGCCAAGTAGTGCCTGAAACATTTGTGTATGAATCACTAAAGAGAGAAATTACGGAAGCAGCACTAGCTGTGGGAGTAGGTGCCGCCGACGAGGGTTGAGCAAATGCCCTAATCATAAATAGGGCAAGGAATGCAAGCAGAAAGATTTTTTTCATGTCTTTTCTTTGTTTAATGAATAAATTGTTTTAAAATATTTGTGTCATCGTTAGGATGAGACAAGCATTTATGATCGTTTTGCCAAAAAAAGTAAGGACAGTCTTTGACGATGCAAAAATGTATTCATTCATTTGAACCAAAAAGAAAGCAGCTACATCAATTGTACATCTACAATTTATTAAAATAGGAGTAATCAGGGAGAATATGGTACTACATTAACACTACATCACTTAAGAATAGGCAATTTTTAGTTTTGATATTGGCTAATAAACAATAAAGAGGGTTTCTGTGGTTGATTTGTTCTTCAAATATTTTCAGCATTGAGGGGTAATGAGAAATTGAAGATTGTTCCAATGCCTTCTGTACTCTCCACCCATATTTTTCCGTCATGTTGTTCTATAAACTCTTTGCATAGCAATAATCCAAGTCCTGTGCTAAGTTCACCTTCAGTGCCTTTTCTTGTAGTTCGAACATCTATCCGGAATAAATTATCAATCATTTGTTGATTCATACCAATCCCTGTATCCTTTATAGATATTTCGATATCCTCCTCATCCTTCGATTGAGCAGAGATGATGACTTTCCCGTGTTTCGGTGTAAACTTTATTGCATTGGAAACAAAGTTGCGTATTACAGTTTGAAGCATATTCTTATCTGCATAAAGTACTAGGTCAATAGGAACATTCAATTCAATCTCAATTTCCTTACTTAAAGCAGCTTCTTTAATTAAATTCACACATTCATCAGCTAAAGTATAAAAATTGACCCTACTTGGAGAGAATACAACGATACCTTTTTGTATTTGCGACCATTCCAAGAGGTTATTGAGTAACCGGAAAAGATTTGAGGCAGAAGTTTTGATATTTACAGCAAAATCTTGAATTTGTTTCATGGTTAGGTTGTGAACATTTCTTGCCATTACTTCAGTCAAACCCAAAAATCCTGTAAAAGGGCTACGCAAGTCATGGGCTATAATAGAAAAGAATTTGTCCTTTTCGATGTTGAGTTTTAATAGTTCTTCATTCTTTAATTTTATTTCATTCTCCACACGCTTCCGTTCTGTAATATCTCTGCTGATACCGAGTAAGCCAATAAGTGTTCCGTCAGGTCCCCAATAAGGAGTCTTTAAGGTGTCAAATAATTTCATTTTACCATCTGGATATGTAATCCACTCTTCGTTCTGCTGTGACTTACAAACTTCAAGCATGGATTTGTCGTACTTCCTAAAAAAATCTGCAATCTCTTTATCAAAAAAGTCATAATCAGTCTTACCAACAATTTCATCCCTTGACTTTTCAACTAATTCTGCAAAAGGCAGATTACAGCCTAGATACACGCCGTTGATATCTTTGAAAAATATAATATCTGGTATGGAATCAAGTAAAGAGGAAATAACTCCTGCTTGCTGACTAATCTGATTTTCTGCATGTTTAAGTTCTGTTATGTCGTTGACTACAGTAAATCTGTATTTTTTATCTTGAATATAAATATTTTCAGCAGATAATAACACATGTTTTATTTCGCCATTCTTTGCTTTCAAATCCGCAGCTATATTAGTAACATTTCCATTTTTTCCTGCACTACTTTCTACTTCATTACGCACCTCTGTGGTTAAAATACCTAATTCAGCAGCTGTTTTGCCAATTACTTCGTCTTTATTAAAGCCAAGTAATGAATAAAATTTATCATTTACTTCAACATATTTACCTGTTTCTAATTCGCTCAATCCACATACAGAAGGATTGAGGTAAAATATTTTTGAAAACTTCTCTTCTGATAATTTTATTCTTGAAATATCCTTTGTGACACCAAAAAGTGCAGGTTTGCCATCCCAAAAGCCAAAAGAAACTCTAGTTTCAACAGGAATTTGTATTCCAGATTTTGTTACAATTGGAACGGGGCAGAATTCTGCATTTCCCTTTAGCATTTCTTCAACTATGTGGCCTGCCTCTTCTCTCCGCTCGGGAGGATGTACCATTAATACAGATAAACCGAATAATTCTTCATTTGTGTAACCTAGCCGATTCAATACGGTAGAATTGGTATGAATAATATTACCTGTTTCATCTAATACAAAAAGAAAATCGGTGATTGAATTGAAGAAATTTTCATAGTTCTCTCGAGTTTGTTGAAGTATGATATCTTCTTGTCTAATCTCAGCAACGATTTCATCTCGTAATAACTTTAACTCAGCATTTTCCTTTCTTAATTTCTGTAACTCAATAATGAGTTCATCGTTAGTCTTATCCTGATAATTCATATAAGC
>CANCKV010000171.1 GCA_947378615.1 Chitinophagaceae bacterium
GTAGTGACAGTTTGTTCAACAGTCTGTGCATCTGCACCTGTGAAACTACCAGTAATTTGTACAGTAGGAGGTGTAATATCGGGATATTGTGAAATAGGAAGGTTAAGGATGGCAATAATCCCTAACATTACAATTACTATTGAAATAACGATAGCCGTGACCGGCCTTCTTATAAAAACGTCTGCAATCATACTAATTTAGTTGTTAGTTGTTAGTGGTTAGTGACTAGTGATTAGTTGTTAGTGATTGTTGTTAGTTTGTCATTGCTAACCAAACACTAACAACTAATCACTAAACACTAATTACTATTTTGTTACTTTTACTTTTATTCCGTCTTTAATCCTTTGAACACCATCAACCACTATCTTATCATTTTCGGAAATCCCCTCTTTTACTACAATCTTATCATTGATGATAGCACCTGTTGCGATTCTCTTTTGAGTTACTTTACTACTATCTCCAATGACAAAAACAAAGTATTCACCCATCTGTTCCATTAATGCCTTCATCGGTACTAGAAGCTGTTTGGAATCACCATTATTTTTTATTCGAACATTACAACTCATACCCGGTTTCAACAAGTGATTTTCATTAGAAAATTCTAATCGCACCTTTAGGGTAGCGGTCTGAGGATTCACTGCTCTATCTAAGAAATAAATTTTTCCCAATTCAGGATAAATAGTACCATCAGGAAGCTTTATGGTAAAGATGGAATCCTTTTCGGAGAATCCCTTTTTTTGTAATTGGGTAAACCTATAAATATCTTTTTCATTGATGGCAAAATCGACAGTAATTGGGTCATCAGTAGAGACTGTATTTAATATCATACCACCTGAAGTAACTGCCGTACCTAATTTTACTTGAGAAATTCCAATTGTGCCATTGAAAGGGGCATAGATAGTGGCATATCGAACATTCGTCTGCACACTATTTACCGCAGCTTTTGCAGCCTCGAGTTGCATCTTTGATGATTGCAAATCTGCATTTGCATGGTCTAAGACTTGTTTTGCGATGGCATCATTTTTTGCCAAGTCATTATACCGGTCGGCATCTTGTTGTGCTTTTGCAAGGTTCGCTTTTGCTACGTTTAGGTTGGCAATTGCCTGTTGATAATTGGCATTGTATAACTGTTCATCAATTGAATAGAGTTTTTGTCCTTTTATAACCTGTTGCCCATCCTGAAAATAAATGCCTGTAATTGCACCATTTACCTGTGCTCGAATATCAACTTGATTAAGCGCAGTAATATTTGCAGGATATTGATCAAAGAAAGTTGCATTTCCTGAGTGAACAGAATAGGCAGTTACAGCAGGAGGAGGTGGTGGTGCTTGTTGTGTTTTACTATTATCTGCCCCACAAGCTGCAAGTGCAAGAAAAAATAGGTATGTTGTATATCTCATAATTTATAAATTATTAATGGTGAATGGTGAATTGATAATTCTTTAAATCATAAACAATTAACCATTGTCAACTATCATTTTATTATTCCTAATGCCTGTTGTACATCCACTTTTGCAGCAAGTACCTGATAGAGTGCATTTGTATAGTTAATCTGCGCATTCCTTAAATCTGTTTCTGCTGTAATCACCTCCAAATAATTCTTGATACCAGATTTATATTGCAACTGAATGGTGTTATAAACCTCATTTGCAAGTTGTAGATTCTCCTTTAAGACGAGGTAATCATTCAAACTAGATTTATAAGAACTTAAAGCCTGTTCATATTGAGTATTGATAGAATTACGCAATTGAATCAAATCCCAATCAACTCTTTTGATAGCGATTTCTGCTGCTTTTGTTTGATATACCCGCTTATTACCCTGAAATAAAGGCAGATTGACCTTAATACCTGCATAAGAATTAGGAAAATTCGTACCATACAACTTTCCAAAATTATTATTCAAGAAATTAAAATTATAGTTTCCAAAGGCGGAGACAGAAGGGTAATAACCGTATTTAGCATATTGCAAATTAAATTCTTGTAAATGACGGACAGTTTCCAATTGTTTATATTCAATTCTATTACTATAATTAATTGTTTGGAGTGTATCGAGCAGCAGTTCATTCTGCATTTTGATTGTATCATACACTAAAGTAAAATTGCCATTTGCAGAATAACCCATAGCATTCTTTAAAATAGCCTCTTTTGTCTTCAAAAACTCTTGTTGATTTTTCAATTGCGCTTTTGCATTGTTGAGTGCTATTGATGCTCGCTTATAATCTATCTTATCTACGATGCCATCTTTATATTGATTAAAGGCATTCTTATAACTAGTTTCTAATCGGATGATATCAGCTTGTAGAACGTTAATTTGTTTTTGGGAAAGTAACACATCATAGAATGCCTTACTTACTGTTACAACTAGCTGAATCTTGTTGTTTTCTAATGAGAGTTTCGATTGATTTCTTACTTCATTTGCAGATTGCCTAGCAAGAAATAAATCCTTATTAAAGATAGATTGAGAAACAGAAAAAGCTGCGGTAGAAGTATTTAATGTGCCTGATTGGAAATAGTTGTTATTTGAGAACGAAGTGGGAAGTTGAAAGATATGTTGAAGATTATAATCTAGATTTATTTGTGGATACCAATCAGCTAACTTGCCTTTGATTGCCAACTCTGTGGTTTCTTGATCTAATAAGGACTGTTGTATCAGTGGTTTATGAATTTGAGCATATAGAATACATGTTTCTAAAGTGGCAGTTTCAAGAATTGTATCCTTTGATGAGGGTGTATTTTGAGAAAATGGGGTTTGAATAAAAAGAAAGAGGGCAATGATGCCGGTGAGTAAATATTTATTCATTATAAAATTGTCCTTTTAATAATCCTGCTAAGTGTTATTTGCTTCTAAAAAAACAAATGTAGGTACATTTAATTAATTCGTTTTTTTAAATCGGTAAGACAAGGACTATTTTAACCTTTAGAAAAGACAAAAAACTACCACATAGACACATAGCCACATAGAAAAGCCATAGTTTTTTTCTACGTTTTAAAAAAAAGGTCACAGAGGAATCCTATGTAGTTAAGTTAAGAAACAGCTGTCAGGTTGAGCTTGTCGAAACCGGTCTAAATTAAGGTTCTTTCCTTCTTTGTGCGCCTTCGACAGGCTGCTAAGGACATCTTTACAATTGTAAGGTACTCATCGAAAATAATCCTGTCAGACTGAGGCTCTCGAAGTCGGGTTGAAGGTTAAAGAAGTTTGCACTTCGATAAACTCAGTGTGACAGTCCTGCTAATTTTCGATGCCAACTAGAATGTCATTTCAAAAAACTTGAGAAACTCTAATTAGTGCCTCAGGCTGACACCCTAATTTTCGGTTAGTGCCCTTAACTTAACGACATTGCAGAGGAATCCTATTTCGTCGCATTAGGAAGGCATTTCTGAAAAGATGTTATATAGTAGTAGGGAACAAAGAAAAACAAGGAACACTAAGTTTTCTAATCTTCGATTTAAGTGATTCACGAATTTACATTTGTAAACTAATTTAATCCTTCTGTCTCTTTGTTAAAAACTTTGTGTTCCTTGTAGTAAATTTTCTTTTGAAGGAAAATAAAATTATTCTTTTACAAATCCTACCGAACTTGTCATTCTACTTGTAGTCTGTATCCGCAAATGATAAACCCCTTTTGTTAATCCAACAACTTTTATACTTGGATTGGCTGCATCTTTTAATGAAATCAGTCTAATTGTTTTCCCTAAATTATCTAATACCTGAACTTCCTTGATGTGATTTCCTAAAATGGTGATAGCATCTTTTGCAGGATTAGGATATA
Organism: Chitinophagaceae bacterium; assembly: GCA_947378615.1. GTDB lineage: Bacteria > Bacteroidota > Bacteroidia > Chitinophagales > Chitinophagaceae > Parasediminibacterium. Next base: position 3,771 of record CANCKV010000171.1, read on the forward strand.
CCTGAAAATTGCTTGTTACCACAACATTTTCGGTAATAATTGAACCTCCTTTCCTAATTCCTACAGGTGCATAATTGCCATCGAAGGCATTGATGTCGGTAATATCTGAAGAAAGGATAATGTCTTCATTCGTGAAACTACCTTTCTTGTTAAACACCAATTCAAACAATATAGTACTATCAGCAATAGTCCTTGCTTCGCTTGATGCATCCACCCACAGGAATGGAATCTTACCCGTTTCGACAAAATCCATATTGTAATCAGCACCAATATTATTATTTTCCACTGATTTTAGTTCCAAAACATCCTTATTAAAATTCAGCGTGTATTGCATTCCCATGATATTCTTGAAGTTTCTTACCTTAATAGGCACCCGAACTTCTGTAGATGAACTGCTTACTGTAATATGATCATTGAATAATTCAATAGGTTCAATAGAGCCGTTAATACCCAATATTGCCCCATTCCAATCAAAATTAACATCACCCAATTTTACACCAATAAAGCTTTGATTAACCTGATTTCCATTCAATTTTGCCATCTTGATGCTGTCGGGATATGGGAATGGTTTAGTTGGGGTTGGGAATGAATAGCTGCTATCAACGAATGCCCATAAGCGGCTGCCTGCGAAACTCGTAATGTGCTTTAATACCATCGATTTTATCAAGGCAATATCAGTCCCGTTTACAGCCCCATCATTATTTACATCTGCAGCAATCAACTTGTAAGGTGTATTTAATAGTACCTTTTTCAGAATATGGCTTTGTATTAGACTGATGTCTGTTCCATTTACCCCATTCGCCACATTTTTGTCATTATTCTTCGAAGGAACAATTTTGCAGCTACTGCCACTTGCTACTGTAAATCCATAGTTGCCTGCAATTGAAGTTACTGTTTTGCCGGTATCATTTAATGTAACAGATACCGTTGGAATGATGGTACCTAATGGATTCTTATTATTACCACTAATAGTGAAGTTCTGTGCGGAAGTTCCGTATCTAAGCATACTAGCTTTACCACCTTGTGTTTGATCGTAGAAAACGATGATAGGTGCATTTGCAGTATCTATTGATAATGCATGACGGGTAAAATAATTATTAGGAACAAAACCACGAGTACCAACTGTTTTCCAATTGCTTGTATCTGTGAAAGACATGACTGTTCCTGAATTATTATAGGTGAAATCGTCGTACAATAAAACAGGGTTATTTTTCTTATTTATTGCTAAAGAAGGATTATAGATATGGCCTTTTGAAAAACGAGGGCTACCAACGATACTCCAATTAGCATTAGCGTATTTATAAACACTAGCCCTTTCAAAGCCGTTGTCTTCTTGAAAAGATACATAAGGGACACCTTTATTATCAATTGCTATATCTATAAAATAGATCCCATTTACTGCCGAAGTAAAAGTAGTTTGTCCTACAATTGACCAATTGCCTCCACTATACTTCATAACAGATGCTTGAGGATATCCTCTCCCATCAGCAGAATCAAATACTACAAAAGGTGTATTTGTCGTTTTATCGAAGGCGATGTTATAAAAATTTTTGGCATTTGAAAAAGTCGTAGAACCTACACTGTTCCAAACTGAATTTTGAAGTTTATAAACGCCTCTACCATTGAAGATATAAGGAATATTGCTGGTATCAATTGCGAGTGAAAAATAGTTGGTTATACTAGTAAGTGCACCACTACCAAGTGTTTGCCATGTATTTGCCTTATATTTTTTAACGGTCATAGCACTTGCATTTGATGAATCGATAAATGCAACGATTGGATTATTTGTCTTATCCAATACTAAGTTTAAGTTAGATGCTTTACCAGTTGAAACTGCAGTTCCAACTGACGACCATGTATTGTTAGCATATTTCATGACAATTACCTGACTAGTTGCAGAATCTATATAGGCTACATAGGGTATATTATCATTTCCTACAGCTGATGTAACATTGATTGCAGTACCATTTGTAAAACCAGCTTGCCCTACATTTACCCATCCAGAATTAGCTACACTTGGTAAACTTAAATAGGTAAACCCAGTTATTGATGCAGTTCCACTAGTATTTGTAACATAAACATTACCTGATTTTCCATTTCCAACCCAAGCTACTAATACAGAATCGGAAAGAATGGCAATGGAATCCGCTTCATTCACCCCATTTTTACTACCAAAAGTTACCCCTGTATAGGTGTTCGTGATGGAACTGAATCCTGTTCCACGGATGAGAATAGGCGTACCTGTAGTACCCGATGTAGGGGAAATAGAAGAAATAGTAGGGGCGCCTGTGGTCGGCGTTGCAGGTGACCATATCTCATATACCTGTCTAGTATATCCATTTTGGTTGGTGCTACCTGTTCCATAACCATAGTGCATATACAGTGTTTGGGTAATTGGATTATAGGTATTGTTGTAAGTGGCTTGCAAGTAAGGAGACTCACCCGGTAAAGGAGAAACTGTAAAGGCGGTATTGCCAGGATTGTCAGCCGTCATAAACCCACTTGCAGGCACTGCAGGTGTGGAGCCAATATTTAACCAATTGATTAAATTATTATTGGAATCAAGCTGAAACTGAAAGTTATAGTTACTGCCACCTAAATCACCTAATTGTGCCTGATAGGTGTTTGCAGATACTTGTGTAATAGTTTTAGTCGAACTAATTGCTCTTGCTGAAGTAGGATGAAAGAAATAGCCACTAACAGTATAGTCATTAGCAATATTGACACTTGTATTACTAATAAAAGTAAAGCCCGTTAAACTAGCAGTACCTAATAGGTTCGTAACGCTGATACTACCTGTAGAACCTGTACTCACGATTGCAGTAATAGTGCTATCGTTTAGAATAGAAAAAATGGGAGAAACAGTATTACCAAAACTTACAGAGGAAACACCTATGAAATTTTTACCATTAATAGTAATCAACGCCCCCATACTTGCAGATGTTGGAGAGAAAGATGCAATAGTGGGTTTAGAAACTACTGGTAGCGTAGTGAAACTATATTGACTACCATAGCTTGTACCGATAGTGTTTACTGCAAAACCACGAACATAATAAGTCGTATTTGGTGTAAGCCCTGTTAGATTATAAGTAAAATTCCCTGAACTTGGTGATAGGGTAAATTG
>CANCKV010000172.1 GCA_947378615.1 Chitinophagaceae bacterium
TGTAATTGATAGTGGCATAAAAGTAAATAAGTTTGCATGTAGTTTTTTGTGGACAATCGAGATGGTCAGATTATGGATTTATGCTTGTTACGAAGTAGTAAGACAATCCTTAAATTCATTAAAATTTTTGATCAAAAGAGATACAGAAAAAAATAAAACTTTTGTTTATTTTGATGGCTTAGCAGAATCCAATATCCCCGATCGATCTGGGACATATGAATATGGAATAATGTCATGGTATTTAAAACATTTTGATTCAAATAAAATAGATTATTTAGCCCATACAGTATCTACTAGAAAAGAATCAGTATTGAACGATAAAATTAGAGTGAAAAGTGTTGTAAGCCCGATTCAGCCTCCTTTAACTTACACTTCATTAGTTCTGTTTTTGGGATATTGTTTTTCTAAATTATTTATTTCTATTTTTTTATTGATTTTAGGAAAATGGTGGAATGTTTTGTTACTACGTGATTCGTTTTTATCAAAGATTATAAATTTAAATAAAGGAAGAGGTATAGCATTTCATTATTTATTTCATAATTCAAATTGGATTTATAGACCTTTATGGACTTATACAGCCGAAAAGCATAATTCTAAAATTTACTTCTACTTTTATTCAACTAATATTGAGAGGTTTAAAAAAGCAGACAAAATCAATCGAGTTGCAAATAGCTGGGATTTAATTAGTTGGCCCAATTTTCTTGTTTGGGATCAATTTCAATCTGATTTTGTTACAAAAAATTCAAATTATCCAATCAAAGTTGATATAACAGGTCCGATTTCTTTTGTTTTTTCGGAAATCGAGGAATTAAAAATACCGAGTAACTCTATTGCTGTTTTTGATGTTCAACCTGTAAGATCAACCTATTATGATTCGCTTGGTTCAGATCAGGATTATTATGTGCCAGAAGTTGCAAATGCATTTCTGGCTGATGTGTTTGAGTCTGTTACGTTTTTAAATTTCCCAATTGTTTTTAAACGAAAACGTAACATAGGTAAATTGGCGCATCACAAATATGTCAATGAAATTAATCGTATCTCAAAAGAGTATGATTTTTTAAATATAGACCCTTCAATCCCTGCAGAACTAATTATCGCAAAAGCTAAAGCAATAATTTCTATGCCTTTCACTTCTACAGCTTTGGTCGCAAAGCATTTAGGGAAGCCTTCTATATTTTACGATCCTTCTGGTTTAGTTGTAAAGGATGACCCTGCCGCACATGGAATTATGGTAATTAATAATAAGGTTGATTTAATTGATTGGTTAAATAAAATTTAATTTTAAATGAAGAAAACTCAAATAGGTTCATGGATTACATTAAATAATCCCTCAGTTGCAGAAATAATGGCCGATGCAGGTTTTGATTGGCTGTGTATTGACATGGAACATTCAGTTACAGATTATTTTGAAGCTCAGCAGCTAATAATGGCAATTCAAAGTAAGGGAATCAAAGCTTTTGTTCGAGTAGGTGAAAATAACCAGCGAATAATAAAGAGAATATTAGATGCAGGTGCAGATGGTATCATTGTGCCTTCAGTAAACTCAGTTGGAGATGCTGTTAAAGCTGTTCAATCTGTAAAGTATCCACCAATTGGAATAAGGGGAGTTGGACTTGCAAGAGCTCAATCTTATGGTTTTGGTTTTGAAGAGTACAAAGAAGGAAAAGCAAAAGAAATTGTATTAATAGCTCAAATAGAACACATCAATGCAATTAATGACCTTGAAGCAATTATGAATGTTGAAGGAATTGATGGAACTTTTATTGGTCCTTATGATTTGTCTGGATCAATGGGTAAACCTGGAATGTGGGATGATGATGATGTAAAGAAAGCCCTGAATCATTACGAAACTATAGCTAAGAAATATAATAAATGGATTGGCTTTCATGTTATTCAACCAGATATTAATTTGATAAAGGAAAAAGTAGCTAAGGGTTATAACTTTATTGCCTTCAGTTTAGACGTCTTATTTTTAGGTTCTAAAATTAGAGAACAATTATCTGAATTAACTTTAAAATAATATATTTATGAAAATTATTGGAATTATACCTGCTAGACTTGCTTCAAGTAGATTACCTCAAAAACCCTTAGCAGATATCTTGGGTATGCCGATGATCGGACACGTTTATCATCGATCTAAATTATGTAATACTTTAGATGAAGTTTATGTAGCAACATGTGATAAAGAAATTTATGAATATATAAATTCTATAGGAGGTAAAGCAGTAATGACTTCTGATAAGCACGAGAGAGCATCAGACAGAACAGCAGAAGCTTTATTAAAAATCGAATTTGATACTAATTCTAAAATTGATATAGTTGTCATGATTCAGGGGGATGAGCCAATGGTTACACCAGAAATGATCAATGATTCAATTGCCCCTTTGCTTAACGATAGGAGTATTAAGATATCAAACCTAATGGCAAAGATGAATTCTATCCAAGAACATGAAGATCCTGCTGAGGTTAAAGTTGTTGTAGATAAAAATAATTTTGCTATTTACTTTTCAAGAGAACCTATTCCTTCTAGGAAGAAGGGTGTAGATGATGTTCCAATGTTGAAACAAGTTTGTATTATACCATTTAATAGAGATTTTTTGCTAGAATACAATGAAATGGAGCAAACTCCTCTTGAAATAATTGAATCTGTGGATATGAATAGATTAGTAGAAAACGGGATTAAGATCAAAATGGTATTTACAGACACAGAAACCTATTCAGTTGATACGCCTTTAGATTTAGAAAATGTAAATAAAAAAATGTCTAATGATATGTTACTAAAATCTTATTTCAATTAAATTTCAAAACATGAAGATATTACTTACATCTACATCATTTCAGGATACTCCGGGAAGCCATCATGATTTGCTTGATTCATATAATTTTGAAGTGGTTAAAATGCGTGGTCCATTAAAAGAAGAAATGATTTTATCTGTAATTGCTGATTTTGATGGGGTAATTTGTGGAGATGATGAAATTACGCGCAGAGTTATTGAAAAAGGTGCAAAATCAAAATTGAAAATACTTTCAAAATACGGTATTGGCTTGGATAAAATTGACTTAGTAGCCGCGAAAGAATTTAACATTCCTGTCACTAATACTCCAGGAGTAAATAATACAACTGTTGCAGAACATGTCTTTGCTTTAATGTTATCTTATTCAAAAAATATAATTAAAGAAAACGAATTAATCCAAAGTCAAAGTTGGACTAAATTAATTGGAATAGAACTTTTCCAGAAGACTTTAGGTATAATTGGATTAGGACATGTTGGAAAAGAGGTGGCTAAAAGAGCGGCTGCGTTTGGAATGAAAATTATAGCTTTTGACAAATTTGTAGATACTGATTTTGTTGATAAGTATGATGTTGAAATTTCTACTTCAATTGAGGATTTAGTAGCAAAAGTTGATTTTTTAAGTTTAAATGCGTCTCTAAACAAAGAAACTCGTGAATTAATTAATATAAATAATATTCAAAAGTGTAAAAAGGATATAGTAATAATAAATACTGCAAGGGCTGGATTGGTTAATAATGAAGCAATTTTATTTGGTTTAGATAACAATTTTATTAAAGCTTATTTGACTGATGTATTAGAAGAGGAGCCAATGATATTAAATCACCCATTTTTATCCTATGAAAATATTATTATAACCCCACACATTGGATCAAGAACTTATGAAAATGTTGTAAGACAAGGTACATGGGCAATCAAAAATTTAGTTAAACATTTAAATACCGAAAATGAGTAAAGTAATTGTTTTTGGTGGATCTGGTTTTTTAGGAAGCCATGTGTCGGACTCTTTATCTGAAATTGGTCACGAGGTGATAATTTTTGATATTAGTAAATCTCCTTATTTGCGATCGGATCAAAAAATGGTTATCGGTAATATTTTGGACAGAGATAGAGTTAGAGAAGTAGTAAGAGGCGCTGATTATGTATATCATTTTGCCGCAATTGCAGATATTGGAGAGGCTAGAAACAATCCAGTAGAGTCTGCAAATTTTAATATAATTGGAACTATTAATATACTTGATGCGTGTAGAGAGTATACGGTAAAGAGATTTGTATACTCAAGTACAATTTATGTTTATAGTGATCATGGTTCATTTTATAGAAGTTCTAAACAGTCTTGTGAATTATTTATAGAGAATTATTACAAAGAATATGAATTAGAATTTACAGTCTTAAGATATGGTTCGCTTTATGGTCCAAGGGCTAATTCTTTTAATTTTATAAAAAATGCAATTACTCAAGCATTATTAGAAAATAAAATTGAAAGAAAAGGGGACGGCAATGAGATTAGAGATTATATAAATGTTCTTGATGCAGCTCAAGTAAGTGTAGATATTTTAGAGGATAGATATGCCAATTCATATGTTATGGTAACTGGTCCGCAAACTATGAAAGTGAAAGAAATATTGAGCATGATTAAGGAGATGCTGAATAATCAAATTACAATTGAATATTTAGATGAAAATTTTTCAGGACACTATCAAATTACTCCATATTCTTTCAAACCCAAAGTGGCACTTAAGTTAGTTCCCAAGAATTACCATGATTTAGGACAAGGCGTTTTAGATTGTATTTATGAAAACTACCAAGAATTAATAAATAAAGGCGTAGAATTAAATTATAAACCAATATGATCTCAAATAAAATATATTTATCATATTTCATGGATGACTTTACACCTCTTTATGGTGGAGATTATGGTGTGAAAATGACATGCCTACGTTCTATAGAAAAAGGGGATTCAGCTAATACAAAAGAACTAAATTTTTGCAATCATGCGGGTACTCACATTGATTTTCCAAATCATTTTTCTGTTAATGGTAAAGTAGTTGAAAATTACGATGCCAATTTTTGGATTTTTGATAACCCATATTATGTTGAAGTTGATGCTATTGACGGACAAATTATCGATCTAACATTTGAGAAGATTAATGCAATTCCGAATAATGTAGATTTTTTGATAATAAAAACTGGATTTTCAAAATATCGAAATGAAGAAAGATATTGGAAATCAAATCCAGGAATTGCCCCTGAGTTAGCTGCCAAATTAAAATCCCGATGTGAAAACTTGAGAGTTATTGGAATGGATATAATTTCTTTAACTTCTTTTGAAAATCGACCACTTGGAAGACTTTCTCACAATAAATTTTTAATTGAAAATGAAATACTTATAGTTGAAGACATGTATTTGGACAAATTGATAACTCAACCTAATAGAATATATTGTTTCCCAATTCTAAGAATTGGATTAGACGGTTCTCCAGTAACTATAATTGCTGAAGTATGAAATTTTATAAATGTTTGATTTATGATTTTGATGGAGTTATTTGCGACTCGGTTAATTTAAAGACGGAAGCATTTGAGTCATTATATTCCTCATATGGCGAAGAAGTTGTTAAAAAAGTTAGAGATCACCATTTGTTAAATGGGGGTATTTCAAGATTTGAAAAATTTAAATATTTTAGCGAAAACATTTTAAATCAAGAAATATCAAAGATTGAATTAGAAATATTAGGGAAACAGTTTTCAGATATTGTATTAAATAAAATAATCCACGCTCCAATTAATCCGGGAGTTATTGAATTTATTGAGTCTAATATTCCTCATTCTTTACAATTTATTTGTTCAGGGACTCCACATGAGGAAATGAATCATATTATTATAGAAAAAAAAATGGGAAAATACTTCAAAGGAGTTTTTGGCTCGCCAGATTCAAAAACTAAAATAATTAACCATATTCTTTCAAAATATGAACTTAAGCCAGCTCAAGTTTTATTTTTTGGGGATGCTATGACTGATTATAATGCTGCTAAAGAAACCTCAATCGATTTTATTGGAATTGAAAACATAGATACTAATTTTCCACATGAGACAAATTCTATAAAAAGTTTTAAAGAATTATTGAATTATGAATAAAGAATATATATTGGTTACAGGAGCAGCAGGTTTTATTGGTTCTGCAGTAGCTAATAAGTTAATTGATTTAGGAAAAAGTGTAATTACAATTGATAATCTTTCTACAGGGGATAAAAGTAATTTAAATAAAGAGCTTGTGTTTTTTGAAGGAGACGTTTTTGATACAAATATTTTAGATCAAGTTTTTAAATATAATATTAAAGCCATTCTACATATTGCAGGTCAAAGTTCAGGGGAAATCAGTTACGACAATCCAATTTATGATTTAAGATCTAATACTGAGTCGACATTATTGTTATTAAAATATGCAAAAAATAGTAATTGTAAGAAATTTATATTTGCATCTACTATGAGTGTTTATGGAGAACAAGAAACCGAAATAGTTGATGAAAAGTCTATTCCGAATCCTATCTCATTTTATAGCGTTGGAAAACTTGCCAGTGAATCTTATATGAAGGTCTACTCAAAATTAGGTATTGATTGTATAGCGCTTAGATTATTTAATGTTTATGGACCGGGGCAAAATCTCAAAAATTTAAGACAAGGCATGGTGAGTATATTTTTAGCCCAGGCATTTCAAAATAGTTCCATTTTAATAAAGGGTTCAAGAGATAGATTCAGAGATATGATTTATATTGATGATGTAGTTGAAGCATTTATTAAAAGTATAAAAGCTAATGTTGATTTTAGAATTTATAATGTTTCAACAGGTACTAAAACAACAGTTGGCGATGTGATTAATTCTATCAATGCAATGTTTAATGATAATTTAAAGATTCGATATGAAGGTGAAACACCCGGCGATATTTTTGGAATATACGGAGATAATAATTTAATCAAATCTGATTTAGTTTGGAGTCCTAAAATTAATTTCAAAGATGGGCTATCGAATATGTATAATTGGATTATTGATAATAAAATATATGATTTATGATATTGAATAAAGTTATTATTTTATTTAAGTTAT
>CANCKV010000173.1 GCA_947378615.1 Chitinophagaceae bacterium
AAGAATGTAATTAAAGTAGAAACAATTACTAGTGATAGTATCGAAAGCACTGAATCGGTGTAAATGATTACTTAACCTTTCTTTCATTAGTAACTCTTTAAAAATAGAAGATAGATGCCAAAAACAAACGCATTTACCCACAGACTTGCCATTTTTGCTTCAGGAGCAGGTAGTAATGCACAACAGATTATTAATTATTTCAAGGGTAGAAATGAGGTTAATATTGCCTTGATTGTTTGCAACAAACCTAATGCAGGAGTTGTCACAATTGCTGCAAATGAAAATATTTCTCTTTTGATAATAGAAAAAGAGACATTCTTTAGAGGAAATGCTTATCTAGATGAGTTAAGGAAGCATAATATTAGTTTTATTGTATTAGCCGGTTTTCTTTGGAAGATTCCTCAATTGCTGATCCATGCTTTTCCTAATAAAATGGTGAATATTCATCCTGCCCTTTTGCCAAAGTATGGAGGTAAAGGAATGTATGGCCATTTTGTACATGAAAGTGTCTTGGAAAATCATGAAAAAGAAAGTGGAATTACGATTCATTATGTAAATGAAAACTTCGATGAGGGCAACCATATCTTTCAAACCACTTGCCCCGTTTTGGCTGATGATACCCCCGATTCACTTGCTGCAAGAATACATATTTTAGAACATAAATATTTTCCTGAAGTAATTGAGCGAGTTTTAATAGATTTGGAGGACTAAAAAAGTGTAAGGAAGTTATCACTTTCTTAAAGTTGCAAATACCTCTGCTGACTTTTTCATTACCTCTTTCAATGTTTCCCCGTCATGGTTACTTTGGAAAATCTCTTTTAAAATTATTTACTCCCATTCAGATATCAACTACTTTGAGATTAGTATTTCAAAAGATTGCAATTCATTTAGTGTTATAGTGGGAAAATGGATGCTCAATTAATGACATTCCACTGAGGGTTTATGTCCAAAATGAGAACATTTAGCTCTTTATTAGCCCGCTAAGCTACCTTATGCTTAAAAGTAACGTCATTTCTCATTTACTACTTGACTTTATGATAAAAAGTAGCTTACTTATCATGAAAAGTCAAGTCGGTGAAGTGAAAAGTAGCGTTAGAAACTAATGATGACTACACCTCAAAGCAAAAGATAGCGTTGCCAACCTAAAAAGTCAAGTAGTGAACATAAAAAATCAAGTCGATAAAGCAAAAAGTCAAGTCAATAAAAGCAAAAGTCAAGTCGGTAACCTCTGACTAAGCTACTTCCTTGATAAAAGTAGCTTAGTCGACTAAAATAGAAATATATTTAACCTTGATGCAATTATTTATCAAACAAAAAGTACAGTTATAAAGAGAGATATAACAGTACTTAGTAAAAAATTGGATAATTGAGGGTGTCAAAGTCCATTTTGATTAATCACTAAGTGCAAAGAAATTAGACGATTAATTTGAAGAAAAATCAAAATATTCCTTGTCTTTCCCTTGATTTCCTTGTGGTAAATTTAATTTTACCGATATTTTGCGTCCTAAACCTTTCAAAAAAAATATATTAATCCTAGATAGCTATTTTTGAAACTTATTAAAACAAAAGTTATGAAAAACTTACTCATCGTATTGATTGCTGCTATCAGCTTCTTACAAGTAAATGCACAGACTAATCAGGGAACGATTAGTTATGACAGAAAAATTAATCTTTGGAAACGTATCAGAAATGAGGAGATGAAATCGAGAATACCTGAATTCAGAATTACACATCACACCTTATTATTTAAGGATACTGTTTCTGTATATAAAACAATTCAGGAAACTGAAGAGGTAAATCCATTTGGAGAAGGAGGAGGTGAAGGAAGAGGAGGCGGAAGAGGTTTTGGTGGAGGCGGTGGATTTGGTGATGGAGGCGGTGGCGGAGGAAGAGGAATGGGAAGAATGTCTCGTATGCTTGGTAGTAATGACGGAGATTTTTACAAGAACTTCTCAGCAGGTATTTCTATTCAAGCTACTGAACAAAGTGGAAAGAATTTCTTGATAGTGGATACCCTTAGAAAACAGCCTTGGAAACTATCCGACGAAACAAAAATTATTCTTGGTTATACCTGTCATAAGGCTACGATGATTCAAAAAAGCTTTAGCGGAGGTGGTGGAAATTGGGGCGGTGGACGTGGTAGTGAACGTGGTGACAGACCTCGTGAGGAAAATAATCCTGATACTGCTCAAAAAAGACCCCCTCGTGTTCCCCGTGATATTCAAGTAGTGGCTTGGTTTGCAGATGGTATTAGTGCCTCTGTTGGTCCTGATAGATTTGGTCAACTTCCTGGTGCAATTCTAGAAATAGATGTTGACAATGCCTCGATGGTCTATACTGCCACTGAAATAAAAGCCACTGTTTCTGACAAAGATATCAAAGAACCGAAAAAAGGGAAAAAGGTTACTCGTGATGAATTTATGAAGTTAATGGCCGATTTGTCCCAACATTTTGGTAATGCAATGCCACCTCAGGGAGGTGATGGTAATTAATACACAGTATTTTCTCAGAAAATTTACATAGAAACATAATATCTAACTACAACAGCCACTGTTTCAATAGTTACAGTGGCTGTTCTATTTAAAAGTTCTAACTTTTGTGGGCTAATTATAATTTTACTACTGAATGGGCTATTATCTACATAATTCATCTCTTAATCAATGAGCATTTGTTAAAAAAGACTGTTCTACAGAAAAGGATATTATATTTGGCACTCATTATTTTAAAGAATGAAGAAGAAGATAGCATTGGTTACGGGTGGTTTTAGCGGCGAAGCAGTCATTAGTTATAAGAGTGCAATTACAGTTGGAAATAATATTGATACGGAAAAATTTGATTTTTACAAGATTGATATTACTCCTACAGAATGGGCATACATCAATGAAAATAATGAAAGGTCAGAGGTAAACAGACAAGATTTTTCAATTACAAATAAAGGAATCAAGATTTGTTTCGACGCAATATTACTCTGCATTCATGGTACTCCTGGTGAAGATGGGAAACTACAAGGGTATTTCGACATGCTAAATATTCCCTACACTAGTTGTGACGCTGCTACGTCTGCAATTACATTCAATAAGCGATATACGGTTGCAGTCGCCTCTTTTAGTGGAATTGATGTAGCTAAAAGTGTTCACCTTTTTAAGCATACCCCAATTTCTATAGAGACGATTAAAGAACAATTGAATTTACCTGTTTTTGTCAAACCTAATAATGGCGGAAGTAGCATTGGAATGAGTAAGGTGAATGAATGGAACGAACTAGAAACTGCTATAGTAAAGGCTTTCAAAGAAGATAATCAAGTATTGATTGAAGAATATATCAAGGGAAGGGAATTTACAATTGGGGTCTTCAAATCGAAAGGGGAAATAACTTCATTACCTATCACAGAGATTATTACAAAAAAGGATTTCTTTGATTATGAAGCAAAATATCAAGGATTAAGTGAAGAAGTAACACCTGCTTTATTGGACGAAAATAGCGCTAATGCAATCAGACATGCCGCTATTAAGGCCTATCAAGTATTAAATTGTAGGGGTGTTGTTAGAATAGATTTCATTTTGAATGAAACAAATGGTCGTCCTTATATGTTGGAAATAAATACGGTTCCTGGTCAGAGTGCAGCAAGTATTATTCCTCAACAGGTAAAGTCGATGGGATGGCAACTAAAAGATTTTTATACATCAATAATAGAAGAAGCACTTTCCTAGTTGTTAGTTATTAGTGGTTAGTTATTAGAAAAAAAGACTAACCACTAACCACTAACCACTAATAACTAAATAAAATCTCATGTTTAAATTCATTACATCAAAACCCTTATGGGTAAATATTACGGTAGCTGTAGGGGCTTCCGCAATATTGATATTCATTTTTTTCCTTTCCTTAGGATTCATTACTGGTCATGGAGAATATGACAAAGTACCTGATATTACAGGGCAAAATGTTTATGCAGCAATCAATACGCTTGAATCAAAAGGATTTAGAGTGGAAGTTTCCGATTCTATATTCACTACATCTTTACCTGGATTAGTCATTACTAAACAGATTCCTGAAGGAGAGGCAATGGTCAAACATGGAAGAACGGTTTATTTGACTGTTAATAGAGCTATTCCTCCAAAAATAGAGATGCCTAGTTTAATTGGGTTTTCTTATAAGAGTGCGAAAATGTATTTGGAGAGTATGGGCTTGAAAATGGGGGATACTACTTACAAACCCGACTTTGCTAAAAATTCTGTACTAGAGCAACTTTTTAATAATGAACAAATAAAGCCTGGCACACAGGTGCCTGTTGGTAGTGCGATCAGTTTTGTATTAGGCGCAGGATTAAGTGATAGTATAATGAATGTTCCTGATGTAGTAGGTCTTACATTACAACAAGCTAAAAGTAAGCTTTCATTGATGAGTATAGGAGTTGGTTCTATCATTGCAGAAGGTTCTGTCAGTGATAGTCTTGGAGCGTTTGTGATAAAACAAAATCCTCCAATATATAGTGGTGCAACACCCGCAATTGCAGGTCAAAGATTGATTAATACTATCAGACCGGGTACAACTTTAGATTTATATATTAGTACAACAGCACCCGTAAAGGATTCTACAAATACATACCCACAATAATAAAAATAAAATAAAATGACAGAGATTACTGTTGAGCAATTAAAGGCTAGAATGGATGCAGGTGAAAAAATCTACCTGCTTGATGTACGTGAACCATCAGAATACGCAGAATTCAATATTGGAGCGCATTTGATTCCTTTAGGAAATATTCAGGCGAATGCAATTGATGAAATTGAAGAATTGCGTGATAAAGAAGTAATAATTCACTGTAGAAGTGGGAAGAGAAGTCAAACAGCCTGTTTGATTCTTGAACAGTATGGGTTTACAAATACCGTTAATGTAATTGGTGGTGTTTTGGCATGGCAAGAAAAGTATGCATAGTTATAGTGGTTAGTGGTTAGTGGTTAGTGGTTATTTATTTGCTTTGTTTAAGTGTATGAATTATAAAAAATAACCACTAATCACCAACTATTATTTTATCGTGTACTTCAAGTACCTGTGGTATTAATAGCTGTTGTTCGTCGTTATTAATTACATAGTCACAGAGCCACATTTTAGTTTCCTGAACAATTTGTTTATCCATTCTTGCAAGCACCTCTTGTCTAGTCACACCATCTCTTTGCATTATTCTACGAATCCTCACAGCATCAGGGGCATTCACTCCAATGATTAAGTCGAGTGTATCAGCAGTTCCTGCTTCAAATAGTAGTGCAGCTTCCTTGATACAATAAGGAGAATTTTGTTGAAGCATCCAATCTTCAGCTGCTTTTATTGTAGCAGGGTGTGTTAATCCATTTAGAATTTCAAGTTGTGTGTCGTCGTTAAAAACGATATTGGCAATATATTTTCTATTTAGTTTTTTGCCAATATATGCCTGCTCTCCAAAAGCAGTTTTTATTGCTCTAATTAGTTCTTCATCGTTTTCCATTATTGTTTTGGCAACAATATCAGCATCAATTACAGGAATACCAATTGTCCTGAATATTTTGGCAACTGTACTCTTGCCACTACCAATCCCACCTGTTAAACCAACCTTTATCATAGGTGCAATTTATTGAAATATGAAATATGAGTTATAATTGCAAGTTTTAGACGTGAGTTTTTCCGTATTCCGTCAAATATTATGTCCAAATAAAAATCCCAAACTGCCGAAGCAATGTGGGATTAAATGATGAATAGCCAATAGTAAAGTTTAAAATATTTTAAATTAATATTTAAAACCTACAACTTATAACTTAGTACTTATAGCCTACAACTTTTATGCAGTTGTTGAAGCAGGTTTGCTTATTGCAACAGTCATCTCCATGCTAATGGCACTCTTTTCAATTTTCAAATAGCTACCTGGGTTAACTTCAATCTGTAAAGTTCCATCTTCATTAATCTTATAGATTGAAGCATGAATACCAGAATTTGTAACAATTTTAGCTCCCTTTTGCAAGTCATCAATAAATTGTTTTTGTTCTTTTGCTTTCTTAGCCTGTGGTCTAATCATGAAGAACCAAAATACGAATATGATACCGCCCATTAAAATCAACTGAATAGAACCACCCTGTTTCGGGTCACCTGCTGCTAGTAGCATTACATTTAAATTTGTCATCCTTTTTTGTTTTATTGTATATGTAAATATTTCTTTTTAAGCGGAAATGTATAATTCAAGTTACCCAATACTTATAACCTAATACCTATTACTTAAGTCCCCCTACTTCTTTTCTTTTGGTAAAACAACCTTATCATTTGGCGCATTTCTGATAGTTCCTGTAAAAACAAGGTACTTATCAGAGCCATTTGTCGTGTTTGTACTCACAATAATTGTTTTGTGAATATCACCTCCCTGTCCATGATTTTTGTTGCTGTCGAATGAACCTGTAACCCACCCTTCCGCATTTGGTGCAATCGGTTCTTTTGAATAATCTGCAATTGTGCAGCCACATCCAGGTTTAGCACTCGTAATAATCAAAGGCTTTGTGCCTGTATTCTTGCACCTGAATTTTACCAGTGCCTTTTCACCCATACTGATTGTACCAAAATTCAAAAGGGTATCTATCCATTGAACTGTTGTGAAATTTGCAGTATCTATTGCTGCTCGCTTCTGCAATTCTGCATTCGAACCATCATTACAGGCTCCTATAAAAATTAATGATACTAAAGAACAAATTGAAATTAGCTGTTTCATGTGTTGCTTATTTTATAATTTATCTTCTTTATGAACTATACTTATCTCGGTTAACACAAGTAGCGTCATGTTTTTTTATTGATAATAATCTTTCCAAATCCTAATTCAATACGTTATAACCTAAAACTTATAACGTATTACCTACAACTTCTTACCTT
>CANCKV010000174.1 GCA_947378615.1 Chitinophagaceae bacterium
GTAACGGAAGTTCATTTAGATGTAGGAACACTAAGTGCCATCGAATTAGACGCCTTAGTATTTTCATTCGATATTGTTAAGGACAAAACAATTTCATCAAGGGCTAATCTTATTATTAATTCTATACAGGGAAAGGGGAAATGTAGGTCATGTGGCGGTGTTTTTCCAATAGATAAATATGGAGTAGCATGTCCCGAATGCAATTCTTATAGCATTGATATTATGCAAGGGAAAGAATTAAAAATTACGTCTATTTCTATTGAGGATTAGCTTGTATTAAACCTATTGTACACAATTTAATAAGGAATGGAATTATTATAAATTGAGCAACTCCATCTCTGAAAGTGAGTTTTTACTTACAACGTAAAACTTATAACTTATAACGTACAACTTCTTTAACTTCGCCTTTTAAAATATATTATTAAACAACTTTCAAACTAATTATATGTGTAGCACTTGCGGATGCGGCTCTGACGAAAATGTCACTTATCACCAACCAGGTCATAAACATGTTCATGAACATACCCATGAGGATGGCCACTCTCATTCTCATGAACACAGTCACGAACATGGTCATCACGACCATCATCATCATCATGACCATAGTCACGACCATAGCCACGACCACAAACATGAACATTCACACCAAAAAACAGTCATTGATGTAGAGAAAGATATTCTTTTCGAAAATAACATGTTGGCACAGCGTAACAGAGGTTATTTTGCTGCTAAGAATATGTTGGCAATCAATCTTGTAAGTTCTCCAGGTTCGGGCAAGACTTCTTTGTTAGAAAAGACACTTACTGACCTTAAAGGCAAACTTAACTTTTATGTAATTGAAGGTGATCAGCAAACTACAAATGATGCCGATCGCATAGATGCAACAGGGACGAAAGTGCTGCAGATAAATACGGGCAAAGGGTGTCACTTAGACTCACACATGATTTTACATGCACTTGAGACCCTGAAACCTGAAAATGATAGTATCTTATTTATCGAAAATGTTGGCAATCTTGTTTGTCCAGCCATGTTCGATTTGGGAGAAAAAGAAAGGGTGGTTATCATCAGTGTAACCGAAGGGGATGATAAACCATTGAAGTATCCCGATATGTTTCATTCTTCTACACTTTGTATCATTAATAAAACGGATTTATTACCGTATGTACCCTTCGATATTAAGAAGGCCAGGGAAAATGCATTGAAGATAAATCACCATTTAGAGATAATAGAAGTCAGTTGCACAAAGGGAGATGGTTTGCAAGAATGGTATGATTGGTTGAATAAGAAAGTTAGTCATTAAGACAACTACCTAAAATATAAATCCCATCAGTTATTTAATGACTGATGGGATTTTTGATTATTACCAATTCTCTAATAAATTATCTATGCCAAATGGTATCTATTACTTTTAATACAGTTACTATAAAAGCAATCAAACCGATACTCCATTGCATGTTTTTATTAATTGCTGATTGAATGTCTGTTTTCAAGTTTGCTATGTCCGTTTTAATACCAGCTATTTCTACTTTTAAACTGGCAATTTCAGTTTTAACTTCATACTTAAAAGTAGCAAACTCTGCCTTTAGTTCGAAAAAGTCTGATTTGAGTTCGGAAAAGTCAGACCTAACTGATGAGAAATCAGACTTCAAACTCCCAAACTCTATTCTGAGATTGGCAACATCTTCTGTAACTGCATTTAGTTTTGAGTCTAAATGATTAATATGATTGAATTGAGATTTTAAAAGCAGCGTATTAATATCTTCACTTTTCAAACCTTCACCTCTACTGAATCTTTCTTCAATTTCATTTATTTTAGGTGAAATCATTTGAAGTAACATGTCATCGATATTTGTTTGATTAGTCATTATTACTATTTCGTCCAAATGTACACTTTAAATAATGATAAGTGATGATTTCTTAATAATGAGTCTCTCATAACTCTTATTGAATTAACTGAATCCAATAAGAGGCCATAATACAAAAAAAAGCAGCACCATTTTAGTGCTGCACCTTCTTATGTATTTAAGGGTGATAGGGGTCTTATTCTTTTATAAAACTAGCAATTCTGACACTACCATCAATTGATTGTGTACGAATATGATAAGTGCCTGACTGTAGATTACTTACTTTAATTGAAGGAGTGTTTTCATCTTTCAATGTGTGGGTACTCATTAATCGTCCAAGATTATTAAATATTTGTATTGAAGTAATATGATTCCCATTAACTGTAATAGTACGGCTACAAGGATTAGGATAAACAGACAACTGATTTCCTGCTAATACCTGTACACTAATTGTTTTGCTATAACTAAGGTTACCATCTTTATCAATACTCTGTAAGCGATAGTAATTTATTCCATTTATAGGAGATAAGTCTGTAAACTGATAATTATTAGCACCTTGACCTATAGCATTGACTGTCCCAATAGTTTTGTAGCTATTACCATTATTACTTCGTTGAACATCAAATGAACTCACACCTAACTCTGTTGCAGTATGCCAATTTGTTTGAATTGTATTATTGTTAGCTAATGCAGAGAAGCTTACAATTGTAACGGGTAAGTTGCCTGTAGCAAGTCCACCAATTGTCAAACCTGCATGATACATAGTTTGTGCAGTAGCATTTGGATAAGCGCGATAAAAAACGACCCTCACATAAAGTACATTATTACCCGTGATATTGTTAGTTCCTTTCAATGTAACACCCGCAGTAGTACTTGAGAAGTTCATTGTGGTTGATGACATTTTTGTTCCTACACCTGA
The DNA here is from genome assembly GCA_947378615.1 of Chitinophagaceae bacterium. Lineage (GTDB taxonomy): Bacteria > Bacteroidota > Bacteroidia > Chitinophagales > Chitinophagaceae > Parasediminibacterium. The sequence continues at coordinate 2,764 of CANCKV010000174.1, forward strand.
ATCTACAGATTGTATGGTGCTAATAGCATTTGAAAAAGTAGTAGGTGGTGTTGTCGCAGTGCCAATACCATACATAATGCCAAAAACATTAGTAGTTGCGGCACCACTCAATCTCATACTTCCAGAAATACTAGTCACGTTTAAAGAGTAGCCATTAGAAGGTGCAACTAAGTAATCTACATACCATTTATTCGTAACAGCATAACCAAGTGAATAAGTTGCTCCTACTACACTTGTGTCTATTGGCATTAAACCAGTTGCAGAAGTATCTGTATTGGTAGTGATGGCAAAACCAGTATCTTGAGCATAACGTTCGTTGAAAATTCCAGAACCGAATTGTTGAGTAATAGTAGCTGCAGGTGTTGAAATGCCAGAGAAATAACTCGCAGTTGTACCCGTAAAATCACTATTAATTACATTAGATGCAAATGTTTGTGCAGTTGCTTTAACAACGGGAGAATAGTTATTAGAGGCATCATAGCAAAACGCTTCGTAATAATAAGTAATGCCAGGTATTAGTCCTGTTTGGTTAGTTAAACCGGTTGCAGTACCATTATACAAAACTGTTCCTCCTGCAAATGAATTACCGGCTGTTCCAGCAGCAATCCCATCGATAGGAGGGGTGAATGAAGTAGAACTGTTACTGAAAATAACTACTATCTTACTAAAATTTATATTAGAAGTTGCTGATAAATCTATTTCTGTAGCAGAAACTGCAGTTGCTGTAAAAGAAGCAGGCTTAAGAACACTAGAAGCACTTAAATAAGTTAATTGGATTTCTCCAACAGCTCCATTTCCTCCTACATAACCCGACTTCCCGGTTTTGTCAATAGCACCACTTCCTCCTCCTCCCGGAGTCAAACCATTATACCCTTTTTTTGAAGCAGAAAAGTTGGTACTTGCTGCACCACCTGCTCCTCCATTTGCCCCTGCGCCACCTGCTTGTACACCTGTTCCAGTGCCATTCCCACCTCCCGCTCCATAAAGACTTGAATTATATCCTGATAATGGAAGGTTGCCACTTGTTACTGCTGCCCCTCCCGTTGCTGAATCAACTGCACCTTTAGCTCCGGTACTATCCACACTATTTCCCCCATATCCACCCACTGCGAGTACGACTGCAGAGGTAGGAAGTGTATCAATTAAACTACCAAAATAGGATGAGCCTCCTTTTTCGCCAGCAGTCACAGAATCAGGTCCTCCTATTCCACCTGCACCAACATACATATAATATGTCTTGCCAGGTGTAACAGGCATAGAATAATTAATGTATGAACCTCCTGCGCCACTTCCTGCGGCTGTATATTGATATTTGGCAAAGCCTCCACCACCTCCAGCACCCCAACATTCCACAGTAACAGTAGTAACACCTGCAGGGCATGTCCAAGAATTAAAACCTGCCGTTGTGTCGGTAATTACAGTTTGCGCTGATAAGCGAAGTACAATGAATAGTAAAGTTGATAAAACAACAAGTAATTTTTTTTTCATTTGACAATTTTGTATTGAATAATTAATTTGATGAATTCTTATGAAGTGATTTTTATTTCACTAGCAATCTAATTAGCTGCAATGTTAGCAATTGGTTTGATAAATGTACTTGCAGAAACTTTCGGAACTATTAAGAAATGTTATAACCCTTTTCGGAAAGTTATTTTTCTTTTCCGAAAGCAAAATGAGCTTTTTATGGCAGAATTAATTGATGATTAATAAATTTAATCATGGATTCATTGATTTGAAAGTAATTATATGAAAAATACACCTGTTTTTGTTCATTAGACCTTAAGGCAATACAAAATGATGCCCTATATAAAGTGAACCCTGATGGTAAGATTATCCAATTTTAAATATATCAGAAGGGCTAGGTTATCTTCCTAAAATTACAACTTTGGAATAATTTCTTTCCCCCATAATTAATTTTAAATAGTAATTGCCATTAGGAATGTTTTGTGTGGAAAGCCTAATTTGTCCATCAAAAGACGAAACTGCTTTTTTCAGGATACACCTTCCTAAGGCATCACTCAAAATAATTTCCACATTTTTTGAGGAGAAGTCATCCGTCTTGATGTTAATGACTTCTCTGACAGGATTTGGATAAATTTCTATTTCTTGTACTTTAGGTAAATTAATTCTTAAAACATCACTGTATGATAAAGTTCCGTTCGTTTCAACTTTTTTAAGTCTGTAAAAAACAGTTGTACCACTATTATTAATGATATCATCAGTAAAAGTATAGATGCTTTTACCTGCTGCTTGAATAACCCCTATTGTACTAAAATCGGTCTCGGTTGTGCGCTTCTGAATTTCATATTTTGAAAGATTTGTTTCATTACTTACTTCCAAATTTAAAAACACAGTCCTGCCGTTTTGTTTGCCGGTGAAATTTACAAAGTTTACAGGAAGTGAAATCAATTCAGGACAGCTTATATTCCATACCCTGTTTACAAATTGTGGACTATCAATGTAGGGATTTCGGTTGTTTTGAAATGTATAAGTACCGTTATTTCTATCAATCTCTTTTTGACTTACTGGATCTAGTGCATTCCATCTAAGCATCATTTGCAGGAATGGAAGTGTTACACCAGGGAAGGTAGTTTTTCCAAACGATTGTATAGCATCGGTATTACTAGCCCAAGATGGGACACTATCCTCATACATGGTGATAAAATAAAAAAAGGCTCTTGCAACATCTCCTTTAAATTCATCTCGTGGTTCGAATACCAATCCTGTAATTCCAGCTAGTGCAGATGTTCCAAATTTGCTCCCATTTTTACTTGTAAAGTTAACCTTAGCAACTTCGCCATAAGGGAAATTAGATCTTTTGCCATTTACATGTCCATCTGTTGGAAAGATAAAATTATAGTCGGTAGCAGCGCCAGAACTTGATGTGTTGCCATTAAACCAACTGAGTGGCACTGAATGTTCTCTATTATAACAAACACCTTCTCCAGAATACGTGCCACATTGTGAGGTGATTGGGATAAACTGATAAGGATCTGTGCTGTCTGAATTAGTGGAATAAATATCGTATATCACATTTGTTGAACCTGTTCCAACAGTACGTGGTTTTATGTCCGAAATAGAATATTGCTTCCATAAAGCGTTGTATGATTGTGGATGCACACTAGAAGATATTATTTGGTTTAGTGCTGATTTAAGGTCACTGCATGATAAATTGCTTGTGGATTTATAATATCCAACAGGTGGTTGTGCATAAAGTGACGTGGCAAGCAAAACTGTGATTAGCACTAACAAAAATAACTTCATGAAAAAAAATTGAACAGCGAATATATGGAAATCATGGGAAGTAAACTATAATTAGATGCTGTGTACATTAAAAACTTGAGACCAAAGTGAAATCAATTCAACTTATAAAAAGCTGCTGCTTGAAACATATTTTCAGGGTGTTATTGCGAAACATTCCTTCTTATGCTGCAATCGAAAAACTTTGTGAATCAAGCTTGTAATTTTCACTAAATAAATTGGTCTATTTTAATAACCCCCTATATTTTTGAGCATTGAAAGTTTTGTTTGTGCATTAACGTTTCCTTGGTCTGCTGCGTATTTCCACCATTTAATAGCTTCAGATACATTTTGCTCTACTCCATGTCCATTAACGTATAATAGACCTAAATTATATTGAGCTTCAGAATACCCCATATTGGCTGCACTTCTAATCCATTTTGCTGCTTCCGCATGGTTTTGAATAACACCTAAACCATCTCTATAAAATATACCCACATTTAATCTTGCAATTGCATTAACCTTTTTGCCTTCTTGATTTGCGGCTAATTGATACCATTTTATCGCTTCGATGAAATTCTTTTGTACTCCCTGACCTTTCACAAACATATTGCCGAGCAAAAATTGTGCTTCTGCATTACCAAGTTGAGCCGCAGCATAAAAATAGTCTTTTGCAAGATTAAAGTTTTGTTGTACACCATTGCCCAAAAAATGTTGCTTGCCTATTGCCAATAATTCTTCAACTGTGTATTTCCTTGTTGGAGGTGTTACTCTTTCAATCGGCGGTTGTACAGGCTCAACTCTTTCAATAGATGGCTGAGTAGGTTCTACTCTATTAATCGGCGGTTGTACAGGCTCTA
>CANCKV010000175.1 GCA_947378615.1 Chitinophagaceae bacterium
TTCTCTTAGTACAAGTGGTACAGGTACTTTAAAAACCCAATCCACAAGTACAACTCCAATACCCTCTGTGACTTACACTTTTAATGTGGAATATAACAATGCAACCGGAAGTCAAAGTGTTATTGGAACTACGTATGGAGGGTTGACAATTAGCAATACAAGTGGTAGTAATACTGCCACTACAACATTGACAGTGAATGGCATCCTAAATATTGCAACGAATGCGACACTTGATATGTCCACCTTCCAATTATTAGGTACTATTTCTAATACAGGCTTAGGGTTATTGCAAACTGCTAATACGACTGTTCCTCCAATTCCGTCGGGATTAACTTGGACTGGCACTGAAAGTTTTACAAGTAATAGTAACCAAACGGTACCTGCCGGTTCCTATAATAATTTAACCCTTGCAGGAACGAGGACTGGTTCGGGTTCTATTACTTTAATTGCCTCAGGAACAATAAATATTGCAGGGACATTAAACCCTATTGCCACTTTTAGTACAGGTAATTATGTAGTAACAAGCAATACTGTTGTTTTCAATGGTTCATCCGCTCAAGTAATTCCATCTTTTACCTTTAATAATCTAACTATATCAAACGCAAATTCTTCAATTATTTCAGGCGGAACTGTTACTGTTAATTCTTTATTCACAGTTAATGCAGACTTTATACAAAATGTAAATTCTATAATTAGTGCAAAAGGTGGAGTTACTATCAACTCTGGTAAAACATATATCATACAAGGTACTGCTGTTTCGCCTGCTATAAATTCTCTTAATAGTGTAAATGGGGTTTTATTAAATGGAAGTTCAAGCACTATAACCAATAACGGTACTTTGACTATCAATGGCTATTTTAAAAATAGTTCCACCACTTCATTTACAGGTAGTTATTCTGTAGCGAACAATGCGGTATATGAAAATGCAATGTCGGGGGGCAATTTGCCAACAGCCACTTGGGCAGCAAACTCATGCTTGTATTTTACGGGTAATGGAACGATAGCTTCAAATACAGGTCAGTCTTTTGGTAACGTCATTTGGAATTCTACTACGCAAAGTTCAGGGCTACAAGCAATAAATCCTACAGAGATTAAGGGTAAATTAGTCGTACTCAATACAAATGGGAAAAATATATATTTGTCAAATAATGCCATCAATGCGGCTAATTCCATTTCAATAGGAAATGGTATTATTGTTGGTTCGGGTGCAAGCGGGTACTCATTTAATGGTACCACTATCACCACTTCTTCGGCTATTTTTTACCTCAATGAGAACAACACTTATCCTTTATTTCCACCTACTATTGCTGTAACAGGTGATGTAACAGTGGGTTCTACATCTGGTACTGCGGAATTCGGTACTTATAGGACTGCTTCGCTATCTCTTACGGGCGATTGGAATATTAATGCTGGAGGTACATTTACACAAGCAAATACCACAGTCATTTTTAATGGTTCTACGGCACAAAATATCAATGCAGCCACCACATTTAATGCCTTAACAATTACAAATACAGGTGCAGGAGTGACCTTAGGTAGTGGTGCGGCTTTGACAGTAAATAGTGATTTGACTCTTTCATCAGGTACATTGGCTGACGGTGGTAATACGATAACACTTCTAGGAAATATTGCGGGTACAGGTACACATACAGGTTCGGGCAAGATTTCAATGACAGGTGCTACAAAAACAATTTCAGGGGTTACCCTTGGCAATTTAGAAATCACCTCAAGTGGAACCGTTACTGCTTCTGCGGGTATTACAGTCAATGGAAATCTGACTCTAACTTCTGGAACTTTAGCTGATGCAGGTTTTGCAATCACAGTAGGAGGGAATCTTGCTGGAACTGCTACACATACTGGTGTAGGCAAGATTTCAATGACTGGTGCTACAAAAACAATTTCTGGAGCAACATTCAGCAATTTAGAAATTGCTTCTAGTGGAACAATTACTGCAAATGCTTCCCCTTCCATCTTTGGCATATTAACACTTACTTCAGGAATATTGTCTGATGGAGGAAATACAATTACTGTTTCAGGCGGCATTGCAGGAACAGGTACGCACACTGGAACAGGTGAAATCAAAATAATTGGTTCGGGTACTCGGTCTATCTCTGCCGTAACACTCAAGAATCTTGAAAATGCCTCATCAAGTGGAACAATTAATATTTCAAGTGCTACAATTGATTCGCTTACATTAACTAGTGGTAGCGTAAGTGGAACTTCTAACATTTCAACTGCCTTAATTTTTAATGGCGGGGGATATGGGATTGGTTTAGGAAATACATTGACACTCTATAATGGTTCTACAGTTATTAGAAACAGTAGTACTGGAAGTTTGTCTAATAGTAATGGAGTAGTTAAATGGGGTACCTCATCATCCGACTTAATTAATATAACTATTAATGCAACGGTAAGTAATAGTGGCGAAATTAGTGGCTCGGAATCGCCTGGCTCAATAGGTACGGTAACTATTGCAAATGGGGTGACTTTTACTTGGACTTCAGGTAGAAATGTCACAAATCTGGTAAATAATGGCACCTTGTCAATTGCAGGAACATGTTCAATCAAAGGAACGATTACAGGTTCAGGCAGCATCACTTCCTCTACAGCTTCACTAACATTAAGTGGTGCTACTAATGGAAATAATGGGACTTTAAATTTCACAAATGGAAGTGCCTTAACCAATTTGACTATCAATAAAACAGGTACAAACGCCTCTGTAACGCTTGGTTCACCTGTAACTCTGTTAGGCAATTTAGCACTGACAGCTGGCAAATTAGATATTGCTTCAAGTTCTTTGACTTTGTCAAACGGTAGTACAATCACCCGAACATCGGGTGCAATTACGGCTTCGCCTGTATTCGGTTCAACTGTGAATGTTACTTACAATAGTGCTTCTTCTACTACTACAAGTTTCGAATTACCTACTAATGCAAGTGTTCTAAGTAATCTTACCGTTTCAAATGGGGGTGGAATTGTCCTTAGTAATGCAGCAACTGTTAATGGTGTTTTATCCTTAACAAATGGGAACATAACTCTAGGAAATAATAACCTGATTATGACTTCAGCAGCTTCCATTTCTGGTACGCCGAGTAGTACTAAATATGTAATAATTAATGGTACAGGAACCTTCACTCGTCAGGGTATTGGAAATGTTGCCTCTTTATTTCCCATTGGAACTGCAACTTCCTACACCCCTTTGACAATCACGAATACCGTTGATACTTCTAGTATCACTGCATCAGTTTCCAATACTATCACGAATGCACCTTTAGATGCCACAAAAATTGCAAATGTTCAATGGACACTGACTGAAAATGTACCTACGACAGCTACTATATTATTTCAATTTAATTCATCGGATAAAGCATCGGCTTATACTGTTGGTTCGAATGATATAGGAGATTATAAAAGTACAAATGGTTTCTACACTTCTACATCAATTACCACATCAGGAAGTTCACCTATTACGGGTTCTGTCTCAGGTATTGAATTGGGCGCTTCAGTTGCCAATCCTTTTGTAATTGGCAATAGTGGTGCTGTTGCCTCTCCATTACTACCTACAATTGGTGTTTTCAGTAATGTAAATAAATCCTATGGTGATGCTACATTCAGTATTACAGCACCTTCTTCAAATAGTTTAGGTGCATTTACTTACTCAAGTAGCAATACTTCAGTGGCAACTATTAGTGGCTCTACGGTAACAATAGTTGGAGTGGGTGCTACAACTTTAACTGCTAATCAGGCTGCTTATGGTAACTTTTTAACTAGTAATACAACTGCATTGTTGATAGTCAATGCAATTGCTCCGTCAGCACCTGCTAGTATTACTGCAACTGCTGATAATGCACAAGCCTTTATCATTTACTCTGCTCCTATTAGTAATGGTGGAGCATCTGTCATCGATTATACTATAAGCGCAATCCCTTCGTCAGGTAGTAATATTGTAAGGACAGGAGTAACTGCTAATCCATATACTTTCACAGGATTGACCAATAATACCACTTATACCTTTACTATTGCTGCACGAAATAATGTAGGAACGGGTGCTACGATTACGTCAAGTGCTGCAACTCCATCTTCAACTACTATTTGGAATGGTACTTCTTGGAGTGCAGGAACACCCGATGCCACGCAAATAGCAATAATTTCTGGACCTTACACAAGTAGTACGCCTATTACTTGTACCAAATTAACAGTCAATTCAGGTGTAACTTTTACCAATAATAGTACAATAACAGCTACGAGTTCTCCTGTTACCATCAATGGAACAGTCAGTGGTACTGGAACTGTTATATTAGCAGGTGCTTCTGCTCAAACAATTACTGGAACAGGGACAGTTAATAATTTGACGTTAAATAATACTGCAGGAGCTTCTGTGACTGGTTCTTTAGGGATTACTGGTGAGTTGAATCTTCAATCCGGCACATTTAATACAGGTGGAAATGTTAGTTTGAAATCAACAAGTATTGCTAATAGTGGTATTCTTGGACCAATTAGTGCAGGTGCTTCTATTAATGGTAACATCACTGTAGAAAGATTTATTCCTAAAGGTTTCCGTGCCTATCGTGATATGAGTGCAAATGGTGTTTACAATCCTGCAAACACATTATTCAGTACTTGGCAAGAAGGAGGTAGTTATTCGAACAATGGTTATGGAATGTTCATTACAGGAATATTTGATACCACTATAAAACATAATTTGGTGGATGCAACTACTGGTATTGACCATTCATTAACAGGTTATGCCTCTGCCTTTTATTATAAAAATGGTTGGGATACCGTTACAAATACTAAGACAACTGCTTTGAATCCATTCCAATCTTTCCGAGTGTTGATTAGAGGTGATAGGAGTTTTGATTTGGATACGACTCCTGTGAAGGCAATTGCAGGTCCAAAGATTTTAGCCATGCAGAATGCTACAACACTACGTGCAACAGGTCTTCCGATTACAGGCGATGTGACTTTTAGGACATCAGGTATAACAAATGCGGTTACAGGTGCTGCCTACAACAGTGCTCAATATGGATTGAACAGTGCTCCTACAGGTTATACCTATTTGGCAAATCCATATCCTTGTCCAATTGCTTTTGATAGTATTTATAAAAACGCTTCAAATATCAAGGCAAGTTATTACTATCTCGACCCAACTATCGGTTCAACAGGTGCTTATGTTAGTTATAATGATTCAGCAGGTGTCTCAAGTAAGGGCTCGGTATTAGGCAAATATATTCAAGCAGGGCAAGGGTTCTTGATTGGAAATAATAATTCAAGTGCTCCTGTAGTGGTATTGAAAGAAACGTATAAAGCAACAGGTTCAAATGTGAGGACATCTGTTTTTGGAACAGCAAGCCAACAAAAGAGTATGATAGTTATGAATCTGTTGAAACAAAGTGGTAGTTCTTCAATGAATATGGATGCAGCGGTGGCAGTTTTTGGTAAACAATTTTCTAATGGATTGGGAGGTGAGGATAACACCAAATTTAGTAATTCAAGCGATAATCTCTCGATTGTAGAAGGTAAAAATAGTTTGAGCATTGATGGAAGATTGCCTGCAACTGTGAATGATGTTTTAGGAATAGGTCTTGGACAATTGAGTGGTACACAATATCTGTTATCAATTGATGCAAGTTCTTATAATGGAAATGGACTTACTCCTTATTTGGTAGATGCATTTACTAAGAAGAATACAGCTTTAAACATTGGAATCAATACCATTGATTTTACGGTAGATGCAACTATAACAGCAAGTTATCAAAACAGGTTTAGTGTGGTATTTAAGCCAACAACTTTATCAGTAAATAGTATCATTGCTATTGCTACTACAAATGGAAGTATAGCAACTATTAATTGGAATACAGTGGACGAAAAGTCAGTTGCTAAGTATGAAATAGAGAAATCGGATGATGGTAAATCCTTTATTAAGATAGGGGAGGAGGAAGCTAAGAATACTACGACTGCAAGTTATGTTGCTATTGATAAAGTTGAGGTCTTGACAACTACCTACTATCGTATCAAAGCTGTTAGCATAGATGGATCAATTACTTATAGTAATGTAGTAATTCTAACCACTAACCACTTAGCACTAATAACTATTTATCCTAATCCTTTAGTGGGCAGGAAATTGACTATTGATTTTAATAAGGTGGTTGCAGGAAAATATGTATTAAGTATAACCAATGTTTTAGGACAAAAGGTGACTGAAAGAACTATTATTCATAAAGGAGGAAATGGAACTCATTTCATCAATATTGAGGGTACAATTGTGAAGGGAGTTTATAATATAATAATCAGTTCATTGGAAAGTAAGCAAACTATTCATCAGATAAAATTGTCAGTACAATAGTTATTAGCGGTTGTAGGTTAGTAGAAAAGTTTACTTATTATTAAAAATTAACCACAAACAACTAAAAAGAGTGAGAGGCCAATTAGGATACTGCCTGCGTTTGAGTGTTTAGCAGGTGGCGTCTTTGGTTTTATCATTGTTCTTTAAAGGTCTTTTAAGGGCAAAAAGAGATTTGCCTTAACAAACGTACCGTAGTTGGAGCAAACACGAAGATTTGCTACAATGTCGGTACCGTAGTTGGAGCAAACACGAAGATTTGCTGTAATGTCGGTACCGTAGTTAGAGCAAATACGAAGATTTGCTGTAATGTCGGTACCGTAGTTGGGGCAAACACGAAGATTTGCTGCAATGTTGTTGCCGACATTGGAGCAAATCAATTTTAGCGAGCTAATGGTTCATTGGTAAACATTTGAATGACATTAATAAATGGTAATTGGGTTAGAAACAAAAAACATTTTTTTATCCTTTAGTTATTGCTTTTGGTTCTTTTAGAAATAAAAAATGATATGAAA
>CANCKV010000176.1 GCA_947378615.1 Chitinophagaceae bacterium
GTTGTCTTTCCGTAATAGCGATTGCTATCTCTACGTTTTGCTGCTTGACGTGTATCCTTCTTGGTAGCCTTGTGATTTGCCATTGTAAAATATTTTTTCGGATTGCAAATGTAGGGGTATCATTTGATTTAATGAAATATTAATTGAAACTTTATTTTTCAACATCAAATTACTATAACGTTACCGAAAAAAAATATTGATAACAATCAAAGATTTATTGTAGTTACATAGATTTTCAATACGATATTTGCCAAAAATTTTTTTTAATCATTTAAGAATAGCCGGGCAAAATGAAGGATTTTTCGTACATCACCAACTCGCACCCTAGTTACATTGAAAATCTATATAAAGATTTTCTAAAAGACCCTAATAGTATAGATGCTGATTTAAAGAAATTTTTTGAGGGCTTTGATTTCGCAGTTTCTAATAATGCAATCAACATTGATAATTCAATTCCAATTTCAGCTGAATTGTCAAGCTCAGTAAAGTTTGAATCAACAGTTTCTGAAAGTATTACTGTTGATCAAATTGATTGGCACAAAGAAATTAATGTTTATAGGCTAATTCTTGGATATAGAAATAAGGGACATTTAATTGCCAAAACGAATCCCATACGTACAAGAATAGATAGGGGTGCTAATCTTAACCTTACTTTTTTTGGACTTTCTGAAAATGATTTGGATACCACATTCAAAGCTGGTAGCCTTATTGGATTAGGATTTACTACGCTTAGAAACATATTAGCGCATCTTACTAACGTGTATGCTAATCATGTGGGGGTAGAATTCAAATATATAAGTGACCAGAAAAAAGTGGATTGGATAACGAATGAGCTTGAGAAAAATTTTTCTAATCCAATTCCCTTGAATAAAAAAAGAAGGATTCTTGAGAAATTAAATCAAGGTGTCATTTTCGAGAAATTCTTACATACTAAATATATTGGTCAAAAGCGTTTCTCTCTTGAAGGTGGAGAAACGACTATTGCTGCTTTAGATGCAATAGTAAATACTGCAGCAGATTATGATGTTAAGGAAGTCGTAATTGGTATGGCTCATCGGGGTAGGCTGAATGTTTTAGCTAATATCATGGGAAAGACTTACGAACACATTTTCAGTGAGTTTGAAGGTACAGCTGTGATGGATCAAACAATGGGAAGTGGTGACGTGAAATATCACATGGGTTATGGTAGTGAAGTAGTTACTGATAATGATAAAAGTATTCATTTAAAGCTAATGCCAAACCCGTCTCACCTTGAAGCAGTAGATCCTGTTGTTGTTGGGTTTGCAAGAGCTAAGGCTGATGTATTATATGAAAGTGATTTTGATAGAATATTGCCTGTTCTAATTCACGGAGATGCGTCTGTTGCAGGTCAAGGTATTGTATATGAGGTCTTACAAATGAGTTATCTCAAAGGTTATTATACAGGTGGAACTATTCATTTTGTAATTAATAATCAAATTGGATTTACAACTGATTTTGAGGATGCTAGAACTGCAGACTATTGTACTTCAGTTGCTGCAATGGTTCAAGCGCCTGTTTTACATGTAAATGGAGATGATCCGGAAGCGGTAGTTAGATGTGCTGAAATTGCTGCCAAATACAGGCAGGAATTTAATAAGGATATTTTCATTGACATGGTTTGTTATCGCAAACATGGTCATAATGAGGGGGATGATCCTAAATATACACAACCTCAATTGTATGCACTTATTGATAAGCATATAAATCCTCGTGAACAATATGTAAAATACTTAATTGAAAATGGAGAACCTGATGCTCAATCTCTAGCAAAAGAAATGGAGAAAAAGTTTTGGGCAGATTTGCAGGAAAGATTAGATGATGTAAAGCAATCTCCTTTGCCTTATAAGCAACAGAAACCTGAAATAGTTTGGGAAAGTATGGTCAAAGCTCAAAGCGATGATTTTGACTTTTCACCCGATACAACTATTTCTTCTGAAACTGCTAGTTTGCTTTTTCATGGACTAATGAAATGGCCACAAGGGTTTAAACCACTTAAAAAGGTTGAGAAATTAATTCAAGAAAAAAATAAATTGCTTGAAAATGAGAATAAAATAGATTGGGCTACCGGCGAATTGATGGCTTATGGCTCTTTATTGTTAGATGGAAATATTGTTAGAATGAGTGGTCAGGATGTACAAAGGGGAACTTTTAGCCACCGACACGCAGTCCTAAGAGATGAAGAAACAAATAAAGGGTATAACAGACTGAATCATTTTGTAGAAAGTCAAGCTAAATTCAGGGTTTACAATTCATTATTGAGTGAATATGGGGTACTTGGATTTGAATACGGTTATGCCCTAGCAAATCCAAATGCACTTGTTATTTGGGAGGCTCAGTTTGGCGATTTCTCTAATGGTGCACAAACAATGATTGATCAGTTTATTACTGCGGGAGAACAAAAATGGCAACGCCAAAATGGACTAGTTATGTTGCTTCCTCACGGTTATGAAGGTCAAGGCCCCGAACATAGCAGTGCTAGATTGGAAAGGTTCCTACAAATGGCAGCTGAATTAAATATTGTAGTGACAAATGTTACAACTGCTGCTAATTTGTTTCATGTTCTGAGAAGGCAACTTACTTGGAACTTTAGGAAGCCTTTGATTAACTTTTCACCAAAGGCTAATCTTAGAAATCCTGCTACTTATAGCTCAATTGCAGAATTATCAAATAATAGTTTTAAAGAAATTATTGATGATAATTTTGTAACTGATGCAACTAATGTGAAAAAAGTTTTGTTATGTAGTGGCAAACTATCTTATGAATTAATAGATAAGCAACATAAGGAGAACAGAACAGATATTGCAATTGTAAGATTAGAACAATTATATCCTCTGCCTACTAAACAACTTGATGCATTGAAGAATAAATATGGAAGAGCATTATGGTTTTGGGTACAAGAGGAACCTTTGAATATGGGAGCGGCTTCTTTCTTACAAATGAATTTGAAAAACATAAACTTTGGATTTATTAGCCGTAATGCAAGTGCTTCTACGGCCACAGGATATTCGAAAGTTCATGCAAAAGAACAAGCTGAAATTATAAACATGGCTTTTGGTATATAATACCAATACAAAATAAATAAAGAAATAATAGATTATATGATAGATATTAATGTACCTACAGTTGGGGAATCAATCAGTGAAGTTACACTCCTTAAATGGATTAAAAAAGAAGGTGAATACGTTGAACGTGATGAAATAATTGCAGAATTAGAGAGTGAAAAAGCTACTTTTGAAGTTAATGCAGAACAAGCAGGGACACTGAAGCATTTGGCTCAGGAAGGAGATACTATCTTAATTGGCTCTGTTTTAGCTCAAATTGATGAAACTGCTATTAAATCGGCAGTTATTGTTTCAGAACTAATACCAGAAAAGCCATTACCTACAGTTCCAAAGCCTCCTACAACTGTATTTGCAACAGAAGTGAAAGCGTCTCCTGTCGCTTCTGCAATAATTGCAGATAAAAAAGTTGATACTGCAGGAATAACTCCAAGCGGTGCAGGTGGTAAAATTATGAAAAGCGATGTCCTTGATGCAATTGCACATCCGGGTAAAAAAGCATTCGCAGATAATCAACTTTTTACACGTAATGTTCGTGTAGAAAAGATGAGCAATCTTCGTAAAACAATCAGTAGAAGACTTGTCGAAGCTAAGAATACCACTGCTATGCTCACTACTTTTAATGAAGTAGATATGGGCAAAATAATGGAAGTCAGAAAACTGCACAAAGACAAGTTCAAAGAAGTTCACGGTGTAAATCTTGGATTCATGAGCTTTTTTGCAAAGGCCTGCGCTATTGCTCTTGGCGAATGGCCTTCAGTAAATGCTTATATAAATGGGGATAATATTCAATTTCATGATTATGCAGATATCAGTATTGCTGTTAGTACTCCTCGTGGTTTAACGGTTCCTGTAATTAGAAATGTTGAGAGCCTTAGTATGGCTGAAATTGAAAAAACGGTAGTGTTGTTGGCAAGTAAGGCTAGAGATAGTAAATTGACTGCTGAAGATTTGCAGGGAGGAACCTTTACAATTACAAATGGTGGTGTTTTTGGAAGTTTAATGAGTACTCCAATCATCAATATCCCTCAAAGCGCTATACTTGGAATGCACAAAATACAAGACAGGGCAATGGTAATTGATGGTAAAGTGGAAGTTCGTCCTATGATGTACTTAGCACTTAGTTATGACCACCGTGTAATTGATGGTCGTGAAAGTGTTAGCTTCTTAGTAAGAGTAAAAGAGTTATTAGAAAATCCTCAGTTATTATTAATGGGAAAGGATCCTGTTAAGACTTTACTAGAGTTGTAAGTTATTTTTTATGGGGTATTCATAAAATAATCAGATTAAAAAAGGACATTTAGTTATTTACTAATGTCCTTTTTTAATAAAATTTTATGATGGTATTATTCAGGCAGCTTTATGTTGCTTATAATATAATCTAAAGCCAACTCCTTAAAACTTATATTCCTTCAATTACAATTACAATTTCTCCTTTTACAGTTTTGCTCTTAAAATGATCTGCCACCACTTGTAGTGTACCTCTTTTATTTTCTTCAAAAACTTTTGTCAATTCTCTGCAGACACAACACTTCCTTTCGGCACCAAAATAAAATACAAACTCTTCTAAAGATTTTACTAATCTCATTGGGCTTTCATAAATAATAATTGTTCTTTTTTCAATAGCTAACTGTTTCAATTTGGTTTTTCTCCCTTTTTTCAAAGGGAGAAAACCTTCGAAAACAAAACTATTCGTTGTCAGTCCACTATTAACAAGGGCAGGTACAAATGCTGTTGCTCCAGGCAAACATTCCACTTTTACATCATTGGCAATACATTCTCTAACCAAAAAAAAAGCAGGATCGCTGATAGCAGGAGTTCCAGCATCAGTAATCAATGCAAAGTTTTTACCATCAAGCATTTGTTGAACCAAATGACCTGTTATCTTATGTTCGTTGTGTTGATGATAGGGCGAAAGTGGCTTCTGAATCGCATAATGATTCAATAATTTCGAAGAGGTACGGGTATCTTCACACAATATTACATCAACGCTTTGCAATACTTCTATTGCCCTAAATGTGATATCTTTTAAATTGCCGAGTGGAGTGGGAACTAGGTAGAGCATTATTCTGCTATAATTTCTTCAATTTCAAATTTCTCCATTACAGCATTTGCCAATAACTTCTTCCCTGCTTCTTCAGCAACTGTTTTTGCTATATTTTCGTTTTCTGCATTTACTTGCAAAGTGATATGCTTACCTACTCTCACATCTTCTACAGTTCCTAATCCTAAATTATGCAACCCTGCTAATACTGCCTTGCCTTGAGGATCTAATAAATTCTTTAACGGCATTACCTTAATATGTACGGTATAAATCATGCTTTATTTTGTTTGAAAACTAATGAAACAATTGTGTAGGATGCAAATGTAATAGGAACAGCAATCCATCTTGTAAAAACTGCTGAAATAATGGCTATTATCCCAATGATAATGAAGGGCAAAAAGTTCTTTATGGTTAGATTTTTAAACTTCAAAGCCAACATAGATAATTTAGATACCATCAAATAGCTTGTGATAAATATTATTCCATACCAAAACCAATGATTTGTTAACACAGAATTAATCTGTCTAGTATTACTATACCAATATATTAATGGAAACGATGCAATAAATAGTCCTGCTGCGGGAATTGGAACCCCTTTGAAACCATAGCTTTGTTCTGTATCTATGTTAAAACGAGCCAAACGATAAGCACCTGCACAAGGAACAATGAATGCAGGCATCAACCAAAGCGTATTTATATCAAGCCCATTCGGTTGTTGTGCAAAAGAAAGACGTAAAAATTGATAAACGATGATTCCTGGAGCGACACCAAAACTCACCACATCTGCCAAACTATCTAACTGCTTTCCCATATCTGACGAAGCACCTAATAGTCTTGCAACAAATCCATCAAAAAAATCTACAACAGCTGCTATTGCAATAAATATAGAAGCCATGCAAATTTTTTCAGGAATAACAAGAAGATTTTCTCCGTTTGCATCGGAAGAGAGTGAAAATCCTGTTTGGATTGCATAAACTATAGCAAGACACCCAAAAAACAAATTGAATAAAGTAAAAATATTAGGTATTTGACCAATAAAACCTTTATTTCCCTTTTCTTCTGTATTATGCTGCATTAAATTTATTATTTACCAATGGTGATGAAACTTAACCTACGAAACTCTATTTCCCATGAGACATTAATGCCTCAATTTCCTCAACTGTGATTGGAATATCTTTCATTAAATCTATATTCCCATCCTCTGTAAGCCATACATTGTTTTCTATTCTTACACCTAGTTGCTCTTCTTCAATATAAATACCTGGTTCTACTGTTAACAACATTCCTGCAGTTAACGGCGCAGTCCTTGTACCTAAATCGTGTACGTCAATTCCTAAATGATGAGAAATACCATGATATAAATATTTTCTATAAGCCTTATCCTTAGGATTCTGTTGTTCTACCTGTTCTTTTGTTAATAAACCAATTTTTATAAACTGTTGAGTGGCTTCTTCTCCTACCAACTCTGTATATTCTATAATTGTAATTCCGGGCTTTAAAAGACTCTTAGCATAATTATGTATAGCGAGACAAGCGTTGTAAATCTCTTTTTGACGAGGGGTAAACTTACCATTAACAGGAATAGTTCTTGATAAATCGGCACAATATCCACCATATTCTGCACCAAAGTCCATCAATAAAAGCTCTCCGTCCTTACATTCCTCGTTATTACTCACATAATGTAGCGTTCTTGCCCTATCTCC
>CANCKV010000177.1 GCA_947378615.1 Chitinophagaceae bacterium
ACCCCCCCCCACTCTTCGAAATGATAAAAGGAGCTCTCGACATACTCTCCACTCCTCCTGCAATGTAAAATAGCCCTTCACCACAGATGATTGCCCTTGCCGCATCCATTATTGCCTGCATCCCACTAGCACAAAGACGGTTCACCGTATTTCCACCAACAGAAACAGGTAATCCTGCAAGTAATGCTCCCATTCTTGCTACATCCCTGCAATCTTCTCCTGCCTGATTGCTATCACCAACAATAATGTCTTCTATTAAATTGATGTCGATAGAAGGATTTCTATCGACTAAGGCTTTTATAACCACAGCCAATAAGTCATCGGCACGTACAGTGCTTAATTTGCCGCCATATTTCCCGATAGGTGTTCGAACGGCATCGATGATATAGGCTGTCTCCATCTTATTATGTTGAAAGTATGAATGAAAATCAAGTGTTAATGATAATTAAAATAATTTTATTTTCGAAAATAAAAGGTTAGGTAACCTTTATTATCATGTAAATACATCACTAAAATCAATCTAATCATTCGTATAATTAATCATCACTGACTTCTACGCTTCATTCCATGCTGCAAGAATCTCTTCTGTATGATTCTTAGTATCAGGCTTTGCAATTATTTTCTTAATCTTTCCCGTTTCATCAATCAAAAAAGTAGTTCTTGTTGTTCCCATGTATGTTTTACCCATAAACTTCTTCTCTCCCCAAAGATTATATAAATCAACAATCTTCTTTTCTTCATCAGAAATCAAAGGAAATGGTAGTTCAAATTTGTCATGAAACTTTTTATGGCTTTTTACTCCATCAACACTTACCCCTAATACTTGAAATCCTTGTGCTATTAAATCTGTATAATTGTCTTTCAAATTACAAGCCTGTGCAGTGCAACCAGGTGTGTCATCTTTTGGATAAAAATACAATATCACCTTTTGACCTATATAATCCTTCAGTGCGATTGATTTACCATTCTGATCCAAAGCCTTGAATGCCGGAGCCTTAATCCCTTCCTTTAAAATTGCCATTGTAGCTATTTAATTATGTTTCGTTAATAAATTTAATAATGCAATAATGGCGAAATGTAGTGTTTAACTTCCACCAAATGCAATTAGTAACATAAAGTGACGATTATTTGTTGCTTATTGTATATTATTTAACACAAATCAAGGATTCTACCCGATAATTCATTATAACATTTGTAAATATTTACGAAAGTAAATGGGGACTTTGAAAACAAAAAGTACTTTGTTACTCGTTTTATGTTTTGAATTATATTATGACTATTCAATTAGTTTAGTCATTTTATTTTGACTACAAATATTTACGTTTCTAAGTTATTTGTTTACAATAGTTGATTTAATTTTGATAGTCAGTGTAATGATTTCTATTAAAGAATATTAATTATGAACAACGTAAAAAAACTTAGATTGTTGTTATTGTAAGTAACCTTTACATTTGATGAAATTTTGAATCTATTTTTCATAGAAATTACATAGATATTAAAAGTAAATAATCTGTTTTCAATATAATAAATAATATAAAATGGTAGTAAATCTAAGTGAATCGCACAGTCTTTTGAGTAATTGGATGTCTGAACTAAGGAGTAGTACAATTCAACAAGACCGAGCTAGATTTCGTAGAAACCTTGAACGTTTAGGTGAAGTTGCAGCGTATGAAATAAGTAAATTATTACCCTCACAGGTTGTTGAAATTGAAACTCCACTAGGTACACACAATAGTAAAATATTGGTCGAACAACCCGTTTTGGCAACTATATTAAGGGCTGGCATTCCAATGCATAACGGGATGCTGAATTATTTTGACAATGCAGATAATGCTTTTATCGCTGCTTACAGAAAGCATAAAACTGATGGAAGTTTTGAAATATGTCTTGAATACTTAAGTTGTCCAACATTAAATGATAGAATTCTTATTGTGAGCGATCCAATGTTAGCAACAGGTGCTTCTCTCGCAAAAACTGTTCAATACCTTAATAATGTGGGCAGGCCAAAGGAAATTTATATCGTTTGTGCCATTGCAAGTACTGTGGGCATCGACTATGTAGAAAGAGAGTGTGGAAGTAAAGTAAATATCTTCTGTGGTGATATAGATGATGAAATTACAGCCAAGGGATATATCGTTCCAGGGCTAGGAGATGCAGGAGATTTGGCTTATGGTAAGAAAGTACAGTTTTAAATAACGATTTCGTCAATTAAAATATTGTTAATGAATGATTTTAATAAGAAGTAATCAAATTTTCAGTTAAAAACAATTACTTTTATCCCCGTTTAAAGAGGTTATTGAATTTCACATTTCAAAAGTCACAGCACAAATGAAAAAGATTACATTCTTATTATCGTTTACTTTATTGGGCGCAATAGCATTTGCTCAAGATGCTCACTTCTCTCAATTCTTTGCATCACCCCTTACATTGAATCCTGCATTTACTGGAAAATTTGATGGTGCAGTTCGATTTTCTGGTAATTACAGAAATCAGTGGCCTTCCATTAATAATGCATTTATCACCACAACAGGTTCTGTTGATTTTCATATAGGTACTAATATTATTCCTCACAATGATAATTGGGGACTAGGACTTACTGTCTTAAATGACAATAGTGCTGCAGGTGCCGTTAATTATACTTACTATAGTTTATCGACTGCATATCACAAAGGATTAGATGAAGATGGATTTCATCAATTAAGTGGAGGTTTACAAGTAACCTATGCAAATACATATATTAATACTTCAAGTTTGAAATTTGAAGACCAATTAACACCTTATGGATTTACAGGAGCATCATCATCTGATCCTTTAGTTTCAGGTCTAGGTTCTCTTTCTTCAAACTATGTTGATGTAAATGCTGGTTTATTATATAGTGGAAGTTCTAGTGAAAGAAATAATTATTACATAGGAGCAAGTCTTTATCATTTAAATAAACCAACTCAAAAACTTACAACTGCTGATAGCTACACCATTAATCCAAGAACTACTATTCATGCAGGAACTTATTTTGGCATTGCAGACAATGTAACCATGCATTTAAGTGCCATTCAAACTTTTCAAGGAGGAGCAAGTGAAACAGTACTAGGAGGAGCATTTCAATTAATTGCTAATCCAGAAGAAACAACTCAACAAACAAGTATTTATGCAGGTAGTTGGCTACGTTTGAATGATGCTATTATTCCATATTTAGGTCTTGAATTCAATGATGTTCGTTTAGGAGTGACTTATGATTACAATACATCTGCATTGAAAACTGCTAGCCAAAGTCAAGGAGGATTAGAATTATCGTTGATGTATATCTACAGGCCTAGCACAGATAAGCCAATTAACTGTCCAAAATTCTAATTTGATAGAGTTTTTTACTCAAAGTAAAATGAATTACGACAATTGAAAGGCTACAACCCTTTATAATTAAGGGAATCAATCATTTTATTAGTGGAATATATTAGTTATTGAATTCACTATTTATTTATAGCCATTTCTTTCTATAAATAAATAAACGGTCATTTTGTCGCAATTATTTTTTTGCATACAATTTGAAAGAGTAGCACTGCTGTAACAATTTTTTAATAATAAGGCTAAATACAATTTAATGAATTTCGGAAAAGAGTTTGACAAATATGCTGTGAAGCATAAAAATATAAGTAGTGCAACATTACATAACTATCAATCCCATTTCAATCCTACAAATCTTACCCCCTACATTATTGAAGAACGCCCAATGAATATCGCTCAAATGGATGTATTCAGCCGTTTGATGATGGACAGAATTATTTTTTTGGGAGAAGGAATCAATGATTACGTTGCAAATATCATTACTGCCCAACTTTTATTCATGGAAAGTGTTGATAGAACAAGGGATATACAAATGTATATTAATAGTCCCGGAGGTAGTGTATATGCTGGATTAGGTGTGTATGATACGATGCAATTTATTAGTCCTGATGTAAGTACAATTTGTACCGGCATTGCAGCAAGTATGGGAGCAGTGTTGTTGTGTGCTGGAGTAAAAGGAAAACGTACTGCCCTAAAGCATAGTCGAATTATGCTACATCAACCGAGCGGCGGAATTGGTGGTCAAGCTACTGACATAGAAATCACAGCAAGAGAAATCAAGAAACTAAAGATTGAGTTATATGAAGTAATAGCAAATCATAGTGGAAAAAGTATTGATATTGTAGCCGCTGATTGTGACAGGGACTTTTGGATGAAAGCAGAAGAAGCTAAGGAATATGGCATTGTTGATGAAGTATTATTTATGAACCCGAAAAAAGCGGCTGCTTTGAAATAAGCTATAACTCATCAAGACATTTATTTTTCAAATAATATTTATTAAATAATGATACAATCAAAATATACAACTCAACCTTTTTTGATGGAGGATGAGGAAGAGGACGAAAAGCCAAAAGAGGAAAAGCAAGAACAAATTGGTTCTGCAACCATGAAGAAAATGGAGAAATTGTTCTTTGATAAAAGATCGATTTACTTATGGGGAGCAGTAGATGATAAGAGTGCAAAGGATATTGTTGCCAAGTTATTGCTGCTTGATGCCGACAAACCAGGTGAAGAAATAAAACTGTACATTAATAGTCCAGGTGGTGTTGTTACTAGTGGTATGGTTATTTATGATACCATTAAATTAATTTCTAGCCCCGTGAGTACCATCTGTATGGGATTGGCTGCAAGTATGGGTTCAATCTTGTTAAGCGTAGGTACAAAAGGAAAGCGTTTTATTTATCCTCATGGAGAAGTAATGATTCATCAACCAAGTATTGGTGGTTATTTTCAAGCAACTAGTGCTGATATCGAAATTCATGCCGAACAAATTAGAAAAACTAAGGAATTAGGGGCAAAGATATTGGCAGAAAATTGTGGTAAAACAATAGAACAAGTACTTAAAGATTTTGATAGGGATTATTGGATGGATGCTACCGAAGCAGTTGCTTATGGAATAGTGGATGCTGTATTAGAAAAGTTATAAATATTTACTAAGAGATTAATAATTTTAATAAAACGTACGATTGAATCCTTTAATAACGGTTTAGACTTTACATTTTTTTTAAATTGATTTTCTATAAATTAATTAATACGGTAATTATTTCATATTTGTTTATTAAAATACATGCTATAATTATAAATAGCATGTATTTTTGTATTTATCCCAATATCTTTACAAAATATATTTGAGTCTAAATTAAATAATTTTTATTAAATGGCTAAACAAACTAGTTTACATTGTTCATTTTGTGGCCGAGGTCGCGATGAAGTTAAAATACTGATTGCTGGTCAGGAAGGTCATATTTGTGAGAATTGTGTAGAACATGCCCAAGATATTATCACTCAGGAATTAGGACTAAAAGAGCAGGCTACAGGGAATAGCGATTCTTCTAAGGGAGGTTCATCATCTAACTTTAAACTTAATATTCGTAAACCAGCAGAAATTAAGAAATTCTTGGACGAATATATCATTGGTCAGGATGACGCTAAAAGAGTTATTACGGTAGCCGTATATAATCACTTTAAACGTATCAATCAAAAGCAGACTAATGATGATGTTGAAATAGAAAAAAGCAACATCGTAATGGTTGGAGAAACTGGAACAGGAAAAACTTTATTGGCAAAAACAATAGCTAGATTATTGAATGTTCCTTTTGCAATTGTAGATGCTACTGTTTTTACAGAAGCAGGTTATGTGGGTGAAGATGTAGAAAGTATGCTTACAAGACTTCTACAAAATTGTAATTATGATGTAAAGGCTGC
Source organism: Chitinophagaceae bacterium (assembly GCA_947378615.1). Classification (GTDB taxonomy): domain Bacteria; phylum Bacteroidota; class Bacteroidia; order Chitinophagales; family Chitinophagaceae; genus Parasediminibacterium. The sequence goes on from CANCKV010000177.1 coordinate 5,764, forward strand.
TGAACGAGGTATCGTTTATGTAGATGAAATTGATAAGATTGCACGAAAAGGTGACAATCCGTCAATTACTCGTGATGTAAGTGGTGAAGGTGTACAACAAGGTCTTTTGAAAATGTTAGAAGGCACAGAAGTTTTAGTTCCTCCTCAAGGTGGACGTAAACACCCTGAACAAAAGATGATAAAAGTTGATACCAAAAATATCTTATTCATTTGCGGAGGTGCTTTTGATGGCATTGATAAAGTAATTGCAAGAAGAGTAAATACAAATGCAATCGGTTTCAATGTAAATAAAGAAAGTCAGGAGTATCAAAGAAATAATTTGTTGCAATTTATCAATGCACAAGATTTAAAAAGTTTTGGATTGATTCCCGAATTATTAGGGCGTCTTCCAATTGTCACTTATTTAAACCCGTTAGATGCAGAAACTTTACGTAGTATTTTAACTGTTCCCAAAAACTCTCTAATTAAGCAGTACAATCGCTTATTCGAGTTTGAAGGTATAGAATTAACTTTTGACGAAGAAGTATATCATTTTATGGTTGAAAAGGCAATGGAATACAAACTTGGTGCGAGGGGATTGAGAAGTATTTGTGAGAGTATTCTTACAGATGCAATGTTTGAATTGCCTGGTTCTGGAGAAAAGAAATTACATATAACACTTGATTATGCTGAAAGTAAGTTTAGTAAAAGTAAATTGAGTTTACTTAAAGTAGCCTAAGAAAGTCTTTTCATTTAATATAAAAGAGTAGTATAACATGTTGTTGCTAGCAATAACTTTTATACTACTCTTTTTTTATACAATTTTATGTAATGAGTATTATACAGCTAGCAAGCCTTAACCTATTCATAAATTGATTTCTTGAACAAATGACGTAAGCAAATGACGGGTTGTCAGTCGCTTGTACAAAATAGGTAAAGCTAATTTTAGGTTTACAATGAAGATTACACTTTTATTCTTTAAAAATGATTATTACACAAGGAACCTAAAATGAAAAAGGAACAAAATCTATAATAGATGGTTTATGAATAACCGAATAAACTCAATTAATCCTTGT
>CANCKV010000178.1 GCA_947378615.1 Chitinophagaceae bacterium
ATCTTGCAAACAAGTCGTTATAATGAAATATTGGAGCGAGCTTTTGCAAATGGTGCGAAACTTGGTTTAAGCAATGAGTTTATCACCAAATACTTTGATGCAGTTCACATGGAAAGTATCAATCATCAAAATAAGATAATGAACTCATAATATTTATTTCATTAGGCTTACCGGTAATGGTAAGCCTAATGATTTTATTTCCTTCTCTTTTGTAAAATCCCACTCCTAAATGGGATGTAATCATGAATAAACAGACATTTCAATTCACAACTGCCGCTGTTGATTACTATTTTAATGCTTCAATCAATCAGTTAAAAGACATCGTTGATATAAATAACACAATCATCATTACTGATGAGACGATTTATGAACTTTATCAAACACAAATCAGTGGGTTCAAGGTAATTATTGTTCCTCCCGGTGAGAAACATAAGAATCAATCTACCATTGATAGTATCATCAATCAATTGATTGAATTACAGGCAGACAGAAAATCAACATTAGTTGGCATTGGTGGAGGTGTAATCACTGATATGACAGGCTATGTAGCTAGTATTTACATGCGTGGTATCAATTTTGGTTTTGTTCCAAGTACATTATTAGCGATGGTAGATGCTAGTATTGGTGGTAAAAATGGTATTGATGTTGGGGTTTACAAAAACATGGTGGGCATTATTCGTCAGCCCAAATTTCTCTTGTATGATGTAAGTCTATTAAAAACATTGCCTGATGCAGAATGGAGTAATGGATTTGCTGAGATAATCAAACATGCGTGTATAAAGGATGAGGCAATGTTTGACATTTTGAAATCAAATAACTTACCATCTTTTCAAAATAATACGGAACTTTTAGCAGAGATAGTAGAACGTAATGCGAGATTAAAAACAGAAGTTGTACAAAAAGATGAGTTTGAGAAAGCAGATAGAAAACTTTTGAACTTTGGACATACACTCGGACATGCGTTAGAAAATCAATACGATTTGTTTCATGGTCAGGCTGTAGCAATTGGAATGGGATACGCATCCATCATTTCAGAACAACTCTTAGGTTTCAATCAAACAGAAGAGATTAAAGCAGTTATTGCTAATTATGGACTTCCTACAACTTTAGAATTTGATAAGGCAAAAGTATTGGGTGTATTGAAAATGGACAAGAAAAGAGAACGGGACAGCATCAATTATATTTTGTTGGAAAAGATTGGCAAAGGGGTAATCAAACAAATCCCATTAGCTGATATTGAACTGATTGTAAATAAATTTAATTAAACATCTAGATAACAAACGATACGTGATTGTAACGATACAACCATCAATTTTAAAAGGCTCTATAATAGCACCTGCATCAAAAAGCTCTATGCAACGTGCATGTGCTGCAGCATTACTCAATGTAGGAGAAACGGTTATTCATAATCCTGGCACATCAAATGATGATCAAGCTGCCATAAAAATGATTCAGGATTTAGGGGCAACAATTGAATTTAAAGAAGATAATTTAATTGTTTCGTCAAAGGGGTTGATTGCAAATGCTGATTCATCAGCAAAAATCGAAGTTAATTGTGGAGAGAGTGGGTTAGGAATTAGGATGTTTACACCAATTGCAGCTTTATCTTCTCAACAAATTACGATTAATGGGAAGGGAAGTTTACTAACTCGTCCGATGGATTTCTTCGATGAAGTATTGCCAAAATTAAGCGTTTCAATAACTTCTAGCCAAGGTAAATTACCATTAGTTATAAAAGGCCCACTTATCCCATCAAATATTACTGTTGATGGCTCGCTTAGTTCTCAGTTTCTCACAGGATTGTTGTTTGCTTTTGCAGCATCTGCAACTGAAGAGGTTACAATTACAGTAATTGACTTGAAAAGCAAACCTTATATAGATTTGTCATTAACAGTATTGAATGATTTTGGATATACCATTACTAACAATAATTACGAAAGCTTTACTGTAAAACCTAATCAAAAATTAAATACATCAAAGGCTATTGATTATACTGTAGAAGGAGATTGGAGTGGTGCATCATTCCTATTAGTAGCGGGTGCAATTGCAGGAGACATTACTGTTAAAGGCTTAGATATAAATTCTACTCAAGCCGACAAGGCAATTTTACAGGCTTTAATTGATAGTGGCAGTAGAATTTCTATCCAAAATAGTCAGATTGAAATTGCTACTCCCCTACTAGGTGTGAATGCATTAAAAGCATTCCATTTTGATGCTACCGATTGTCCTGATTTATTCCCTCCTTTAGTAGCACTTGCTGCATATTGTAATGGTAAAACCGTTATTGAAGGCGTTAGCAGATTAGCTCATAAGGAAAGTAACAGGGGACTGACTCTTCAAGATGAGTTTGGCAAACTTGGTGTTGAAATAGTATTGCAGGATGATATAATGATAGTTCATGGAGGAAATGGACTCAACGGAGCAGTAGTTCATTCTCATCATGACCACCGGATTGCAATGGCATGTGCTGTTGCAGCATTAAAAGCAAAAGGTAATGTTGTAATTGAAGAAGCGGAAGCTATCAATAAATCTTATCCTGACTTTTATAAACATATTGAAAAGTTGGGAGCATTGGTTTCTTAGTTTTTTCATGTAGATTTGGAAAAATTAATTTTATGTCAGTAGAAATTCTTGAAAAAGAGGTAATCGTAAGAATCCCTCTTGACAAATATAAAAATGATAGCACTATAAAGAAACTCGTTGATGAAATAGAAACACTTCAAGTAAAGGAGTCCGAGTTTTTTTATGACGTGGAAGCTGACTCCGAATTAGAAGGATTATTATTAGAAGTAAAAAGGGAAAGGCGAACTTATACAAAGAATTTATTAAATAAAGCAGGAATTACTATATAATGAAAATAGTAGCCTACACAAACATACTTTTTAGCATCTTGATTAAGCCTTCTGGAAAAACTTTTGAGTTGTTTAATTCTTTGTCAATCAAGAATACTTTATTTATTGCCGAAAGAACTATCACTGAACTAAGTAATCATTCAAAGAAAATATTAAAACTTTCTCATCTTACTGAAATTGAAGTTAGTACTTTTAAAAAAGAATTACTAAATCGATGCAAGCTGATAACAGACATACAATTGCCCTCAATAATAATTCAAGAAGCATATAATCTTGTTAAAGATGTTGACCTTGATGATGCTGCTTTTATTGCTACTACAATTTTTTTAAAAGCGGTTCTTTGGTCAAGCGATAAGCCTTTAAAGAAGGCCTTGCAAGAAAAGGGATACTTTAATGTTTTTGATTCAGAAGCTATACAAATTTTTTTATAACAAATGAACTCATTCGGAAGAATTTTTAGAATAACTATTTTTGGTGAATCTCACGGAGAATCGGTAGGTGTTAATATTGATGGATGTCCTGCGGGACTGCCAATATGTGTCGAGGACTTTTTAGTTGACATCGAACGTAGGAAAGGGGGTACTCAAAAAGGGACTACTCCCCGTCAAGAAACTGACTTGCCAATATTTAAGAGTGGTATTTATAATGGTTACACGACAGGTGCTCCTATTACTATTCTTTTTGAAAACAATAATACCCGTTCAGGAGATTATCAAAAGCAACGAGATTTCCCTCGTCCGGGACATGCAGACTTTGTTGCTCATCAAAAATTTGGTGGCTTCGAGGACTTTAGAGGTGGCGGACATTTTAGTGGTCGTTTGACAGTGGCATTAGTAGCAGTAGGAGTAATTGCAAAGAAATTATTAAAAGGAATTGAAGTCAAGAGTTCTATACTAGAAATTGGTGGTGAGAAAGACTTGGAAGTTGGACTTCAAAAAGCAATCGATAACAAAGATAGTGTTGGAGGGATAGTTGATTGTAGAGTTGTGGGACTACCTCTAGGATTGGGAGAACATTTCTTCGACTCTGTTGAATCGTTAATCAGTCATGCTGTATTCGCAATTCCTGCTGTAAAGGGGATTGAATTTGGTGCAGGATTCGAGTCGGCTAAGATGTTTGGAGTCGATCATAACGATCCTATTATAGATGCAACAGGAAAAACATCAACAAACCATGCAGGCGGAATTGTTGGAGGCTATACCAATAACAATGAACTTGTTTTCAGGATAGTCGTAAAACCTACTTCTTCAACACCTAAGGATCAACAATCACTTAATTGGAATACTAATCAAGTGGAAACATTTTCTGTAAAAGGACGTCATGACTTGTGTATTGCTTTGCGTGTACCTGTCGTTTTAGAAGCTGTTACAGCCATGGTTTTAACCGATTTGATGCTGTTAGAAAATAGAATTCCAAGAATATTGACAAGAGAAGAGCCTATTTATCATATTACAACTTTGGAAGCTTGGGAGAAAGCTAAAAGCATTGGTTATTATGAAGCTGACTCTTTAGATTCTGAAGGGTTTATTCATTGCAGCACAAATGAACAGGTCAAAAGTACTTTAGAACGTTTTTTTCAGGGACAAACTAGTCTTGTAAAGCTAGTAATACAACCTGAAAAACTTGTCCACCCTTTATTATATGAGTTAGCACCCTCTCTTAATATTTCATTTCCCCATATTTATGGAGTTATTAATTTGAATGCAATAAATGAGGTTATTAGTATTAACTAATTAATTAAAAGTATAAGCCAATATTATAGAATTTTCAATTAAAAAACATGCATAAATACATCATCAACGCGAGTATTCAAATTATTCCTGTAGTTACGGACAAGCACCCTTATGAATGGGTGGATGAGGCGATTTCTATTATTCAGAAATCATCAGTAAAATATGAAGTAGGTGCATTTTCTACAGTTCTAGAGGGAACTTATGATGAGGTAATGCAATTAATTCATGATGTAAATGAGTTTCTATATAGCAGAGGTTGTAGCGAATGGATTACTAGTCTTCAAATTCAAATAAGAAGTAATAATGATATTACAGGGAACGAAAAAACAGAAAAATTTAAAATAACTGCATGATGTAATAATACCAACTTAAATGATGTAGCACGACTTTAAGTAAAAAACGACTTCCATAATTACAATATATTTTTTTGGGGAATTGTAAATTAGCTGATGAAATTTTTGCAAATTCAAAATAAAAACTTATTATCGTACAATTTATTATTGATTCAAATGACAAACGATGTACAATCTTGCTTTGACAGAAATAGATTTAGATGGTCAAGTAATAAGAGTATCACAGCCTGATGCATTTCCAAACAATAATATTCTTCCAAGCATTGGTGATAATATCTTTAATTTTATTAGTAAGGATACGGGTATTAAGTTAAAAGAGTATTTTAATATTACGAGAAAGACAAATAATCCACTCCAATTTTCTTTATCTATTAATTCAATACCAATATTATTTACCCTACATTTTGTTTTTGAAAAAGTGTATTTCTTGTATTGGAGAGAATCACAAGAAGATGAGAAAGAAAAGAATATAGCTATTTCAAAGAATTGGGGATTTAACACTGCAAATTATCAGCTAAAAGATAATCATGAAAATCTTGCTATAGAATCAACTTTAGTAAAATTAACAGACAACCTGCCACTAGTTGTTTTTGAAATGCACTTATTTCCAGATGGAAGATTCAATTTTGGATTTGTCAATAAAGAAATGGGAATATTCTTCCCGGAATTTAATAGAGAAGCAGTCAACCAAAATAATAAACTCTTATTTACAAGGGTCCATCCTGATGATCAAGAGAAACTGCTCAATTCAATTTCTAGGGTATTTGCACTTAACATTTGGGATGTAGAATATAGGGTTATTGAAAATGGACAAACTAGATGGGTAAAGGGATTTGGTAGACCTGAAATTGGTATTAAAGGGGATAGAATAATCGTATATACTTTTTTACAAGATATTACGATTCAAAAAAGACAGGAAGAGCACTTAAAAAGTGTAATAGAATCAAACAAAAAAATTTTAAAACGCCTTCAAAGACAACAATTTGCTATTGAACAGCATTTAAACCTTGCAGTGGTAAATTTAAATACTGGCATTCTAGAATATCTAAATTATAAATTTTGCGTTTCACTTGGATTTAAGGAACAAGATTGGATCGGAAAAAAAATACAACAACTATTTAAACCTGTGAATCAAGATGAATTATGGGTAAATATATTTCAAACATTAAAGACCGGTAAGGTATGGCGAGATGAAATTTATTTTAAAAAAGAAAACAGCATTACAATTTGGTTTGCTTGTAGTCTTATTCCATATAGGGACAATTTGAATAATGAAAAATTCTTTGTTTTTAGTGAAGATATTTCAGAGAAAAAAAATCTTGAGAAAAAACTTGAAGAAGAGAAGCGCCTATTTCGTCTCGAATTACTTGCTGTTTCATTTAAGGCTCAAGAAGATATAAGAATTCTTATTGGCAGGGAATTACATGATAATATTAATCAGATGCTTGTGGCTAGCAAGATGATATTTGCAAGAATTAAAAATAAGTATCCCGATATAATTGAATACGGACTTCAAGAAGGCTTAGAAAACCTTGATGGAGCTATACAAGGAATTCGCAAACTTTCAAAAGATTTGGTTATTTATAATGTCAATGATGTTGATTTAACTCAGCTACTCATAGAAGAGATATTTAATTTCAAAAGAAATTCAGCCATTCACACAATTTATGACATTGGAGACCTCAAAATTCCAATATCAGTAGATTTTAAGACTCACCTTGTTAGAATATTACAAGAAGCAACAACTAATATCATTAAATATTCAGAAGCAACAGAGGTAAAGATATTATTTGAAGCAAACGAAGAACAAATCAACTTATCAATTGAAGATAATGGGCGAGGTTTTAATACAAAAAAAGCCAA
>CANCKV010000179.1 GCA_947378615.1 Chitinophagaceae bacterium
CCTAGATATGGGTAGTAATGTATTAAGTGGATCAATGACTAGTCAGACGGGTACAGGTACCTTATTGGCAGGAGCTACTTCTACAACACCAATTCCTTCGGGTGTAACATGGGCAGGAACTGTGAATTATACAAGTACTGGAGCGCAGACTGTAGTGGCAGGTACATATAAGAATCTTACGGTTTCTGCAAGGACAGGTAGTAATGTGACTTTAATTAATGGGGGAATAATAAGTGTATCAGGAACATTCTTACCTGGAGTCCTTACTTCTGGAGGCACATATACTGTAACAGGTAATACATTTATTTTCAATGGAGCTTCTGCTCAAAGTATTCCTGCTTTTACATTTACTAATTTAACAATTGCTAACAGCAATGGAATCACTTCAACTGCTGCCGGTGCATTAGTTGTTAATACGGCATTACAAATAAATGATGGAGCTACTTTAGATTTGGCATCTAATCAATTGACAGGTACTTTATCATCCACTTCAAACGGTGGTGGTACAGGTACAGGAACGCTAAAAACTCAAAACACTACTTCTACACCAATACCTACTGGCAAAACTTGGAATTTTGGTGTTTCCTACAACTATGCTTCTGGTACTCAAACTGTCATGGCAGGTACATACAACGGTACATTGAATAGTGCAGGTACAAGTGGAACGAATACTGTTAGTGGAGCGATAACTGTAAATGGGGCATTATTAATTGGTGCAGGGCATACACTAAGTAACTCTACTAATGCTTTGGCAACCACTTCTGCTTCCACTTTCGATCCAAGTGGAATACAAGGAACGTTGTTAACAACGAATACAGGTTCATCTGCAACTGTTTATCAATTCCCTGCTAATAAAACTTGGGGAGGTAAGGTTGTTTATGGAGGAGTAACCACTAAGATTGTACCTGGTGTATTTAATAACCTCGATTTGGATAATGGAGGAGCTGTAACAAGTCCTGCAATAAATTTGGATGGTGTAGGCGGTACTTCTTCAACTGCAACGTTTGAAGTAAGAGGTACTTTATCAATGTCTCCTGCCAGTGCTATTACAATCCCTAATAAAACAATTTTCAAATTCACAGGTACAAATCAAGTACTTCCTGCTGCTAGTATGACTTTATTTGATGTTGCATTCGGTACAGGAACAAATCTGCAAACAGGTACTAATTTAACGATACAAAATACACTTGATCGTGGTACTACAACTACGATTAATGCAGGTATGATTACTTTTAGTCCAGTTGCTACTAGCAGTGCTACAATTGCCATTCCTAATATCAAGTATTATAGTTTGACTATCGGTGGAAGCACCACTTCGACCAATACTATCGGCTTTTCTTCAGCAAGTGACGTTCAGGTAGCAGGTAGTTTCTTGTTAAATTCTAAATACTCTTATACTATAGGGAATAATATTAAGCTTTTGGGTACACTTACTCCAGTTACAAATGTAGCTGCATCAATTTCAGGAACAACAATAACTTGTTCAACCGCTGGTTTAGATGTTGGTATGACTGTAGTAGGTACAGGGATTACAGCCGCAAATACCACAATTACTAAAGTTAATAGCACTTTAGGAACTATTACAGTTTCTAGTAGCGCTACAAGTGGATCTACTACACTAGCATTCTACCCTACATTATCGCTTTACGAATACGGTACGGGCTATACTAACTTGTATAGTGGTACTGTAACTGTGCCTAATAGCACTTTCTATAGCCCAGTAAGTTCTTTTACAAATCTTAATGGTGCTACGATACAAAATAGTGGTACTTGGAATATTTTAGGTGGATCTTTTAGTAATAATATGACAATAACTGGTTCTGGAATTGTCCGTTTGGCAAATGGTACACAAGGTCTTTCTGGAATTGGTACCATTTCAAATCTTACCATTGATAATGGCGCAGTTGTAACAATTGGAACAGGTAGTATGCAAAGTATTACTGGAATACTAAAAGTAAATTCAGGCTCCTTAAATACAGGAACAAATGGACTTACCTTAAAATCTACTTCAATAGCAAATACTGCTGCTCTTGATGTTGTAACTGGAACAATAACTGGTACAGCTACTGTAGAAAGATTTATTCCTAAAGGTTTCCGTGCTTATAGAGATGTAAGTGCAGGTGGTGTGTATAATACATCAAATACATTGTTCAATACATGGCAAGAAAGTGGTAGCTATGCCAACAATGGTTATGGTATGTTTATCACTGGTAAATTGGATACTATTGTAAAACATAATTTAGTGGATGGTACATCAGGTCTCGATCACTCATTGACAGGAAGTCCTTCTGCATTCTATTACAAAGCAGGTTGGGATACGGTGTGGAATACTAATAATGAAAAATTGAACCCATATCAATCGTATCGTGTATTGGTTAGAGGTGACAGAAGCTTTGATTTGGATACTACTAAAATTATAGCAATTGCAGGTCCTTTGGTATTGGCCATGCACAATTCAACTGCTTTGAGAGCTACAGGTAGTCTGATTACAGGTAATGTTGTCTTTAGCAGATCAGGCGTTTCAAATACAGGTACAAATCCTACTTATAATAATGCTACTTATGGTTTAAATCCTGCTGCTAATAGTTATACCTACATTGCAAATCCGTATGCATGCCCTATCGATTTCAAGCATATTTATAACAATGGAGGATTAGTAAACGTGCAGCCTTTTTATTATTATTTGGATCCTACGATTGGTTCTACAGGCGCATGGGTAGTGTATAATGCAGAAAGTAATGCATCTACTAAGTGGGGACCTAATAGCTATGGAGAATTTATTCAATCAGGTCAAGGTTTCTTAATTAAGGATACTTCTTTAGGCGCACCTACTTTAACAATAACAGAAGCAGATAAATCTATCCTTTCTTCTTCTAGAACAGGTGTGTTTGGTGCAACAACTACAAATAGTGGCTTGTCCATCAATTTGATGAAACTATCAGGATCAAGTTATATGAAGATGGATGCTGCTGTGGCAGTCTTTGGTAACAAATTCAGCAATGCAATTGGTAGAGAAGATGCTGCCAAGATGAGTAATGCTTCTGATAACTTATCAATTGTTGAAAGTGGCAAGAGTCTTAGCATTGATGGCAGATTACCTGCTACTACATCTGATGTTCTTCCAATCAATCTTGGACAATTGAGTGGTACTAACTATCAATTGGTGATAAATTCTAGTGACTATGTCAGAAACGGAGTAGCACCATACCTAAAAGATGCTTTCACCAATAAGACAACTGCACTTTCAAGTGGTGTGGATACAATTACTTTTACAGCAGATGCAAAGGTTGCTGCTACTTATCAGAACAGGTTTAGTATTGTATTCAAACCAACTACATTGTCTGTAAATAGTATTATAGCAACTGCCACTGCAAATGGAAATGTTGCAACTATTCAATGGAATACTGTTGGAGAAAATGGAGTAGATAAGTTTGAAGTTGAGAAATCAACTGACGCTGCCAACTACACTTCAATTAGTCAACAATCTGCTAAGAACACAGCAACAGCTAGCTATACAGCCACTGATAAAGATGTGCTTTCGACTACCAACTACCGTATCAAAGCAGTAAGTGCAGACGGAACAATAACTTATAGTAATGTTGTGATTCTAACCACTAACCACTTACCACTAACCACTATTTTCCCTAATCCACTAACAGGCAAAACCCTAAATGTTCAATTAGGTAACGTAGTTGCAGGTAAATATGTAGTCAGCATCACAAATGCCTTGGGACAAAAAGTGTCTGAAAGTACAATTGCACATACAGGAGGAAATGGCACTCATGCAATTAACATTGAAAGCTCAATTGCTTCTGGAGTTTATAATGTAGTTATCAGAGATGTTAACAGTAAAGCACAGGTGTTTCAAACAACATTGAGCATACAGTAAATTGATAATTAATTAAATAATTATCAATTAGAAAGATAGAGAGAGGGTCAAATAGGATACTGCCTACGTTTGAGTGTTTTGTGGGCGGTATCCTTGACTATAAATCATTAAAATTTTAAAAATAAATAGAATGCAAACAATCACAAGTAATTTTAGATTAATTATGTTGGCATTAATAGTCAGCTTTTGTATGTTTGGTACACTGAATGCCCAAACTCCTGCTGATGATCCTGGCATAGGAGGACCTGGAGTTGGTGCTGCACCTGCAGGTGATGGCTCGCCAATAGTTCCATTTGATACTAATTTAAGTTTGATTTTGCTATCAGCCGGTATCTTTTATGGTACAAGAAAGATAAAAGTATTGTCCGTATCAAAGTAATCTAGAACTAGTTTCATAATAAAAAAAGAGCAGCAAAATGAAAATCATTTTGCTGCTCTTTTTTAAACTTAATATGAATATTCAATTATTCATTTATCATCTCACGTATTGTCGATGCAATTTCTTCGGCATTGGGTTTGCCAAAATAATCACCGTCACTACCATAACCTGGTCTGTGTGCCTTTCCTGTTAGTGTTTTAGGAGCTACATCAATCCATTTGTAACCATCTTGTTCTTCCATCACCTTATTATACATATAAGCAGCCGCACCACCCGGAACGTCTTCATCAATAAAAATAATTCTATTGGTTTTCTTTAAAGACTTCAAGATAATATGGTGTATATCGAATGGCAATAAGGTCTGTACATCAATGATTTCGCAGCTAATACCCTCCCTTTCTAATCTTTCTACAGCATCGTAAATAATCCGAAGTGTAGAACCATAAGAGACGATTGATATATCAGTTCCCTCTTTAATAATTTCAGGAACACCTAATGGAACAGTAAGTTCGAGTAAATTGGCAGGAACTTTTTCTTTTAGTCGATAGCCGTTTAAACATTCTACCACTATTGCAGGGTCATTCCCTTTCAAAAGGGTGTTGTACATTCCTACTGCCTGAACCATGTTTCTAGGTACACAAACGTGCATGCCCCTCAGTGAATTAATAATCATTCCCATTGGACTGCCGCTATGCCAAATACCTTCAAGACGATGTCCACGGGTACGTATGATTACAGGGCAACTCTGTTGACCATAAGTCCTAAAGTGTAGCGTTGCCACATCATCAGTTAATGGTTGTAAACCATAAACCAAATAATCGAGGTATTGAATTTCAGCAATAGGGCGCAAACCTCTCAATGCCATACCAATTGCTTGACCAACAATCGTCAATTCCCTTATTCCCGTATCAAAAATTCGGTTTTCGCCATGTTTTAATTGTAACCCTGCGAATCCTTGATTAACGTCTCCAATCATGCCTACATCTTCACCAAAGGCAAATACTAAAGGATTGTGAGTAAATAATGTATCGAAATATTTATTCAAAATTTCGTATCCATTAAATTGTGGTGAATCAAAGGGAACTAATGGTTTAATTTCTTCAACTTTACTAATACTTTTAGGGCCTTCATTATACAATAAGGTATTAAATAACTTCTTATTTTGAGCTAACAAATATTGATAGTATTGTTTTACAGGCTCTATAGTAGGAGAATTTGGAACAGCGTCAATTGCCAAAGCCAAAGTCCGCATGATATGACGACGAAAATGTTCTGGATTTTGTTGTAACGAATTACACAATTTATTGAGTGTATTACGTGTTTCCAAATCATTTGTAACAATGGCTTGCACCAAAGAAATAACCTTTTCCTGTTGTTGTTTGAGTGGTAATAAATAATTTTCCCAAGCCCGATCCTTACAATCCCTTGCTAATATTTTTGCTTCTTGTTCAAAACCTAATAATTCTTCTTCACTTCCAATAGCAGTATCAATAATCCATTCACGCATTTTTTTGATACAATCCCAATCCCTTTCCCATTGTAAACGTTCAGGTTTCTTATATCTTTCATGGCTACCACTTGTACTGTGACCTTGTGGTTGAGTGACTTCTTCCACATGAAAGAGAACAGGTGTATGGGTTTCCCTTGCTTTTTGAATACCCTCTTCAAATACTTCACACATTCCCGGATAATCCCAAGCTTTTACCTTATATATATGAATGCCATTAGTGCCATCTAACTTTTGAAAACCTTTTAGAGCTGCAGAAATAGACCCCTTAGTAGTTTGCTGAGATTTAGGTACAGATATACCATAACCATCATCCCAAACAAATATAGCAAGAGGTACCTGCATGACTCCTGCTGCATTGACGGCCTCTAGGAAATGACCCTCACTAGTACTTGCATCCCCAATAGTACAAAAACAAACTTCATTACCATTATGGCTAAGATTATCGTAGCGTCTTAAATGAGGAGAATTTCTAAAACACTTCGAAGCAAATGCTAGACCTACGGCACGGGGCATCTGAGAAGCCGTCGGAGCCATATCTGAAGTAATATTTTTTCTGTTAGCCAAATCTAGCCAATTGCCGTTTTCGTCAACGTTGCGGGTGGCAAAATGGGAAACCATTTGTCTACCTGCACTGAAAGGATCATTTTTAATATCTGGATCAGCATACAATTGCGCAAAAAATTGATCACCACTAGCCAAGCCTGATGCGAACATAAAGGTTTGATCACGGTAGTATCCTGCCCTGAAATCACCAGGTTTAAAGAATTTAGCCATTGCTATTTGGGCTAATTCCTTTCCATCTCCAAAAATTCCAAATTTTGCTTTACCAGTAAGTACTTCCCTTCTGCCTAAAAGGCTTACTTCTCGGCTGAAAATAGCCATTCTGTAATCGTGAAGAACTTCATTTCTGAAGCCATCATAAGAAAGCATGTCGTCCTTGTATGACAGATTTAAAGTTTGTTCCATGTTGCAAAAATATATAAGTAATTCTATAAAGC
>CANCKV010000180.1 GCA_947378615.1 Chitinophagaceae bacterium
GTTCTCTTCAGATACTGTCTAAAGTATCTACGTTTGATTCAATACAATTTCTAATTTCATGCTTTTTTAGAAAGACAAGTATAAGTAGAAGTGAATTATCAAAGAAACTAAACTACTTGGTATTTATAAATATTTTACAATTTTTCATAAGGCAAGCGTCGTTAAAGGTCGCCTTGTTTTTATTGGGAGACCCTTTTTTTGTTTCGCAAATATAGCGGAACTCTTAATTGTAACAACTTTAATATTTTGTTATTATGCCGATTAAATCTCTTTATAAGAATTATAACAAATAGCCAAAAAACATTTATTCAATCTATTACTTATCTATGATTAAGATTTAGTTACTCTAAATGAATTTTATTTTAATCCTAATACAATTTAAAAATAAAATTTATGGTTAATAAATTCTAAAAAAAGCATTCGTTTTTCACATTGTGCAAATCAATTATTTTCGTGTAATTAATTTCTTTTACATTTGTCTAATTTGAAATTGAGATTTATAGAATGGAGATGCTGTCAGACAATCAAATTAATACTGCTTTGAATTTGAATTTATTAAATGAGAAAGTTAACAAGTTTACGAGGGCGGAAGAACTGAAGTCCGTTGGGATGTATCCTTACTTTAGGGTAATTGAGTCAGATCAGGATACTGTTGTAGTCATTAATGGTAAAAAAGTATTGATGTTTGGGTCAAACAGTTACTTAGGTTTGACTAACCATCCAGAAATTAAGAAAGCTACAATTGAAGCTGTAAATAAGTATGGTTCAGGTTGTGCAGGTTCTAGGTTTTTAAATGGAACTCTTGATATACACATTAAACTTGAGGAAGAATTAGCTGAATTTGTAGGAAAAGAAGCCGCTTTGGTTTTTAGTACTGGTTTTCAAGTTAACATTGGTGTTATTCCTGCTTTACTTTCCCGTAATGATTATTTAATTCTTGATGAACTCGATCATGCCTGTATTCTTGAAGCAAGCAGATTGACATTTGCTAGAACAATTAAATATAAACATAACGATCTTGCATCTCTTGAAAGGGTTTTACAAAATTGTGAACCTGACAGAATTAAACTAATCGTTTCCGATGGTATTTTTAGCATGGATGGTGATATTGTACATCTTCCAGGAATTGTTGAACTTGCTAAGAAATACAATGCTAGTGTCATGATGGATGATGCACATGCGTTAGGAGTTATTGGACAAAATGGACGAGGAACTGCCGATCATTTTGGATTGACAGATGATGTTGATTTGATAATGGGCACATTTAGTAAGTCCTTGGCATCTATCGGTGGATTCATTGCGGCAAATAATTCTGTTATAGAATATCTGAAACATCATGCTCGTTCTCTTATCTTTAGTGCAAGTATTTCACCTGCTTCTACTGCAAGTGTTTTGGCTGCTCTTAAAATTATTAAAAGGGAACCTGAGAGGATTGAGAAGCTATGGGAATTGACTCATTATACTTTGAAAAGCTTGAAACAACTTGGTTTTGATACAGGAGTCTCTTGCACACCGATTGTTCCGATATATATTCGTGATGATTTGAAAACTTTCCAATTGTCAAAAATGCTTCTTGATGAAGGTGTTTTTGTTAATCCTGTTACTTCTCCTGCAGTGGCTAAAGATGATACACTAATCAGATTTAGTTTGATGGCTACACATACAAAGGAACAAGTTGATGAAGCCCTTGGGAAGATTTATTCTATTTCAAAAAAGTTGGAAATTTTATAATGTAACAACAATAAAACAACAAAAACAAACAATTCATGAGTATAGTAATAAAAGAAGTGATATCAAAGGCTGATATGAAGGCTTTTATTCACTTTACAGATACCCTTTACAAAAACCATCCATATTATGTACCGCCATTAAGTTTTGACGAAGCGGCAACATTGGATAGGAAAAAGAATCCTGCATTTGATTATTGTGAGGCTAGATATTGGCTTGCTTACAAGGACAACAAAGTAGTAGGGAGAGTGGCAGGTATCATCAATAACTCTTACATCGAGAAATGGAAGAATAAATATGTTCGTTTTGGTTGGATTGATTTTGAAGATGATGAAGAAATAAGTCGTTTATTAATCGAACAAGTTCAGAATTGGGCCAAGGAAAAAGGCTTAGAAGCCATTCATGGACCTCTTGGTTTTACTGATTTAGATCATGAAGGAACACTTATTGAAGGATTTGATCAATTAGGCACTTTAGCATCTATTTACAATTATCCATATTACCCTAAACATTTTGAAAAACTTGGTTTTGTTAAGGATACAGATTGGGTTGAATATAAAATTAGTATTGAAAAACAGGTTCCTGAAAAATTCATAAGAATTGCTGCAATAGTTGAACGTAGATTGAAACTGAAAGTTATTAAAGCTAAGAAACCTAAAGAAATACTTCCTTATGGAACGGCGATATTTGAATTGATTAATGATGCTTATTCACATCTATATGGTGTAACTCCTTTGACACAACGACAAATGGAATATTATACAAAAATGTACTTTTCTTTTATGAAAGTAGAATTTGTGACCATCATTGTTGATAGTGAAGGTAAACTTGCTGCTTTTGGTATTACGATGCCTTCTTTATCTAAGGCATTACAAAAGAATAAGGGTAAATTATTACCATTTGGTTTTATTCCTATTCTTCAAGCTATGAAGAAGAATAATATGGCCGATTTGTTAATGGTGGCTATTAGAAAGGACTTACAAGGTAAAGGAGTAAATGCTATGTTGATGAAGGAAACCTACGAATCTTACGTGAAGCATGGGGTTGAAATTGTAGAATCTAATCACGAATTGGAGGATAATACCAAGGTTCAATCCATGTGGGAAGATTTTACAGCTGTTCAACATAAGCGCCGTAGATGTTATATTAAAAAGTTTTAGGACATAAATTAAGTTTACATGATGGTTGGTAGTTTTGGGTGACGAATGTTTCCTACAACTATCAACCATTTTTCTTTTTTAAAAAATCGTTTAATTTAAATGAAGAAGCCTAATTTATTAATTACAGGTGCAAGTGGTTTTATTGGTAGTCACTTGATAGAGGAGGCTATAATTCAGAGTTATAACATATTTGCAGGTGTTCGTAAAAGTAGTAAAATTGTTTTGCCCGTTAATCCTGATGTTAAAGTTATTTACCTAGATTATTACCATAATGATATATTAATTGATCAACTAATCGATTTGAAAAATCAGTTTGGTCGCTTTGATTATATAATTCATAATGCTGGAATTACTAGGGCAAATAATATTGAGGACTTTAATGAAATTAATAATTTATTACCTCAAAGACTTGTACAAGCCTTAATCTCTGCTGAGAATATTCCTGATAAATTTCTTTTAGTTTGTTCTATGGCCGCCTTTGGACCAGGAGATAAAAAGACAATGACGCCCATATCTGTTGCCCAAGCCATGAACCCAATCAGTAGTTATGGCAATAGCAAAAAAGCAGTATCTAGATATTTTCAAACTCAATGCCCTATTCCATACATTATTGTATATCCTACTGCAGTTTATGGCCCTAGAGATAGGGATTTTATCGAGTTTGTTCAGCTTATAAATAAAGGATTTGAACCTTATTTAGGTTTGTATCGTCAGTTATTGTCGATGGTTCATGTAAGTGATTTGTCTTTTGCTATTGTTGGACTATTGAAAAATGGAAGCAAAAGTGGGCAATACATTGTAAGTGATAATAGAAACTATGATAAAAAAGAGTTGGGATTCATTGTAAAGGATATTCTGAAAAAGAAAACTTTTAAACTTTTTATTCCTGTAACTCCTGTATTATGGATTGCGGGAGTCATTGAATTTATTTATAAAACTTTTGCACCAACTAAAACTCCCTTATTGACAAAAGAAAAAATTAATGAAATCAGTGCGGCTAATTGGAGTTGCGATGCAAGTGAAGTGTGGAATGTCTTAGAAAAGCAGCCTAAATATAATTTGCAAACAGGAATGAATCAAACAATTGAATGGTATAAAGCAAATGGTATATTGTAAAACTTATAAGATATCATCTTCAACAATGCCATGTTTAAGTGGCTGACATACACTTCTTTTCAAAATATGGCTAAAAAGACATTTAATAGCTCTTCCTGTATAAAAATGCTATTTTGTTATCAATTTGCCACTTAAAAAATTTTTAAAAAAGCATTTATTTCTAATAAAAAAATATCTTTTTATTAGAAATGTATGCTTCTAGAATCTTTAATCTTTATTTACAAGGATTCTTTATGCCAATTTTTGCTTTAACCCAATCACTTCTTCTTGCAAATTCGTTACCATACCTGCCAACTGATTCACATCCCACCTCTGAATGGTATTGGCTTTTTGAAGTATATAAACTGCCTTCCAAATTTCGAGAACATCCTCTTGATTCACCATATAAGGTTCAAATACAGGGTTATCACTTACAAGTGTAAGTTGATGTTTTGTAGGCTTATCCTTTAAGATTCGTTTATATACCACACCTTCACTTTTAGAAAGTACGACATAACTATTATTGTTTTTCAATTCATCAAGAGATTCCACTTTTTCTCCAACTATAACACTACCACTTGGAGTAGGAAGCATGCTATCACCCACAATTTCAAAGGCACGATATTGTCCCGGTGCTAACATAGGTAAAGTAAAAGTATTTAGTTCATCAATAAAATCAGGGTCAGCATAACCTGCTAAATAACCTGCTGCCGCTTTTATAGGTACAAAAGAAACTATAGCAATGTTTGAACTAAGTTTCATTTTTCTTCGACTCTCAATATAGCTGCTACCTTTTGAGGCGTTTAGGTCTTCTAAAAGAAGTTCATCTAAACTTAGATTGAACTGACTGCATATCAACTCCATTACCTCAAGTTTCGGTTCTGCCCTTTCTTCTTCATAGGCGCCAATTAAGGAGCGCTTAACGTTTAATTTTATCGCAAATTCTTCCTGTGTCCAACCTTTCAATTTGCGTAAGTAGCGTAAATTCTTTCCTGCATAACTCATGATAGAATGATTTAATTGAATGCAAAATACTAAAAATATTAGTTAGTTGTGCTAAAGAAGAATAATCTTTTTATAAAAGCTAGCTTTTTTTATGATTTTTAACATTTCAGGGTATTAAAATGACGTCAATTAATTATTTAAGTCAAATTAATACTTAAAAAAGAAGTTTTCTTTTTCGAAAGGTGATTTTCAAATTACGTTTCTATTTATTATCTTCTGCTTGAAAGAGGACTATATAGTTTGACTCTCTTTTTATTTAACAATTTATCATATTTTGAAATTAGAAAGACAATCGTTTTTGAAGTCTTTTTTAATTTAAAAGTTAGAAGGAATGTTTTATTCTGTATAAAGAATGATTTATTCTGTCGAGGAAATAAATTAAATGATAGAAGGAATAAAACATTCTAAACAAGAAATGTTTTAAAATTTAGAAAGAATAAATAAAACGATGGACAGAATGTTTTATTCCTTAGAAGGAATGTTTTAAAACTTCGAAAGAATAAATGAGCATTTGGGCATTTAGCTATCTTTTTGCAACTATATAATTAAAACGGACTTTTTAAAGCTACTGTTTCGGTAGGGAAATTCTATTTCAACAAAAGTTTTAAAGGAGGTATTACAGGATGGCGTTAAATTTTATTTGTAGTTAAAAGCATTTCATTCCTTCAAATATCAAGGCATATATTTTATAATTCAGCTAGTATATCCAACATCTTCTATCAGGTTCCTACCATCAGCTGCAGAAGTTGCTAATTGGTCACAACGATTATTCATAGCATTGTCAGCATGACCCTTTACCCATACAAACTTAATTTTAAACTTGCGGGATAAATGGTAGTAACGTGTCCATAAGTCCTTGTTTTTTTTGCCGCCCTTAAAGTCGGTCTTCATCCAACCGTCTAACCAACGTTTTTCCACACTATCCACTATATATTTGCTATCAGTGTATATTACAATAGGAATATCGTTTCTTGTCAAAGTTTCTAATGCAACAATAACACCTGTCAACTCCATTCGATTGTTCGTGGTTAATCGAAAGCCCTGTGATATCTCCTTTTGTTTGTCTCCCCACTGTAACACAATGCCATATCCACCGGGACCCGGATTGCCACGTGAAGAACCATCTGTATAAATAATTATTGGGCTCATTCTTTTAGTTGTAAGTGGTTGTTGTTAGTTATTAGTGGTTAATTTATTCCTAACGATAAGTTGGTTAATTTTTATTTTTGACAATAATGAAGAATGTATTGTCTTTAATAAATGATTTGTATGTTATTCTAACCATAAACGACTAACAACTATGAAAGAATTTTTTTATCCTTGTTTGTAATTCTTCACTAACTGGAGTTACAGGAAGACGAAGGACATTTTCGATGATTCCTTGCTCATATAAGAATGCTTTTACGCCAGCAGGATTATTTTCTTCAAACAATAAATCATATCCTTCTAATAATTTGTAATGTATGGCTCTTGCAGATGCAAAGTCACCTTTAAGGCATAGGTTCACCATCGTAGTGAAGTCTTTAGGAAAGGCATTTGCTGCAACACTAATTACACCATCGAAACCACATGCAATTTGAGGCAATATGAGTGCATCATCACCACTTACCACCAAGAAGTCATTTGGTCTGTCACGAATTATTTGCATGCATTGATTCATATCATCAGTAGCTTCTTTGATTCCTCCGATATTAGCTACTTCCTTAGCCAAACGGATTGTAGTTGCTCCGGATAGATTGCGTCCTGTACGTCCTGGTACATTGTACAATAATAAAGGCAGGGGAG
>CANCKV010000181.1 GCA_947378615.1 Chitinophagaceae bacterium
TATTTTTTCTCAATAAAATCCTTCAATAGAAAAACACCCCAAATAACAGCGACTAGTCTGAAAAGGGTTAATATCATTTTCCCTATGGCACCTCCAAATTTCATTCCCCATGCCATTCCTTCGTTCTCAATAAAGTGAAGGCGAAACCATGTGCCAATCATCTCATGTTCTTCACCAGCTATAAAATTTAACTTAATGTAGAACTTTAATGCTTGATCAGCAATTATTACTGCAAGAATTATTAATGCCAAATACTTTGCCTTCATGTCTTATCCTTTGTAAAGTGGACAAATATATCTGTAAACAGTTATTCGTAAATAGATAAAAAATATCTAATTGTGTAATTTCTATCCTTAATGGCAAATTTTTAGTTAAAAAACTATGAAAGATAAATGTTAAAAAGGATTTTACAAACTAATTTGAAACTCAAGTGAGTAATCTAAAAATTTGCAGATTGTAAATTTTGAATTAAAATTTGTAACAAAATTTACCATTGATTAAATGTTACTATCAGTTCTGAGCATTTGCTTTTTGCACATAGATTTATTTTGTTGATGTAACGTCCTGAAGAAATAAAAAAAATGTTTTTCAGTTAATAGGCAGGAATTTTTACCACAAGGAACACTACGTTTTTCATAATCAAACACAAGGATATTATTACAAATTCACAGATACAATTAGGAAACTTTGTCTTCCATATTATTTTCTTGTTTACGTTAAGGCAACCCTTTCAGAGTGGAATAGAATCTGACCATCTATTTTCACTCACCCCTATTTTTTGCCAATCATAACGAAAAATAGCCTTTTCATAACAAAGCCAACTTTTGTTTCATTCAAAAAACATCTATTTGCAGAAGAATAAATGCTCAGCATTATCACTCTTTAAAACAAACAACATGAAAAAACAATTGCAACTATTATTTTTACTAGTACTATTTATTTCGGCAACTGCCTTTAGTCAATCAGATATAACCCATAACATTATTTCTGGAAGGGTTCAGGATAGTAACGGAAAGGCATTAGCAGGAACTACTGTTGAATTGCTTCGTGCAAAGGATAGTTTACTTATTAAGGCAGGTATTACTAATAATGATGGTTATTTTGAAATCAATACAAAGGCAAACCTACCTTTTATATTATCTTATGATTTAATAGGATTTGAAAAGAAATATTCCCCTGTTTTTACGTTGACAGAAAATAAGGATTTCAAGGCAGCTACTGTATCCTTAGTGCTTTCTCCGAAAAAGTTAGAAGACGTCACCGTTACAAGTGTACATAAGCCTTTGATAGAAGTGAAAGCCGATAAATTGGTGTTTAATGTAGAAAACAGTATCAATTCAACAGGTAGTGATGCGTTAGAGTTATTACAGAAAAGCCCAGGAGTGCAGGTGGACAACAACGATAACATCAGCATGAAAGGTAAGTCTGGAGTGAAGATTTATGTGGATGGAAAAAAGTTAGAATTGGATACCAAAGATATTGCTTCCTACCTTAGAAGTATCAACAGTAATGATATTGAGGCGATTGAAATGATAAGTAATCCTAGTGCAAAATACGATGCAAGTGGCAATGCGGGTATCATAAACATCAGACTTAAAAAAAACAAAAAAATTGGAACTAATGGAACCGTAAATCTTGGGTTTAAGCAAGGCATCACGCCAAAGGGAAATGGTTCTGTTGCCCTCAATTATCGAAATAAAAAGATAAATATATTTGGAAATTTGGGTGGAGATTTAGGACGACATGAAAATAATCTTTACTTAAACAAAACCCAAAACGATACTGTTTACGATCAGAATTCAAAACATGATCATCAAAGTGAAAATTACAATGCCAAAGTAGGTCTTGACTATTTTATGGATAACAAGAATACGTTTGGATTTTTGGTTAAATACAATAACCAAAATGATCATTGGAGTAGTAATGGCAATACAAATATCTATTACCAAACACAGAGTTCGGCGAATTTCATTAAGAGATTGCTTGCTTCTGACAGTATTCCTGGTTTGAGAACCAATATGAATGCTAACCTAAACTATCGATATGCCGATACTTTGGGTACAGAAATTACTGCAGATGCAGACTATGGGACTTTTAGGGGAAGAGGCAACAGTTACCAACCAAATTACTATCTCGATGCAAAGGGAAATACCATCTCAACTTCCATATATGCGAATCATACACCCACTGATATAAATATTTATACTGCAAAAGTTGATGCAGAAATGAATAGATGGGGTGGAAAATTAGGGTATGGTGCGAAGATTTCTTATGTAAATACGGATAACACATTTGATTTCTACGCTGTTTCCCCAAAAACTTTTGTTCAAACAAAACTATTGTCCCAAAGCAATCAGTTTGATTATACAGAAAACGTAAATGCAGGATATATTAATTATCAACACAAACTAAATTCAAAATGGGATTTGCAATTAGGCCTTCGATTGGAACAAACAAATAGTCAAGGTAAATTAGTTAGGGATGATGGATTGAAAAAAAGCGATGATACAGTTAAGAATAACTATTTGGATATTTTTCCAAGCGGTGCCTTAACTTGGACAATTAACGGAAAAAACAGTTTGACCCTGACTTATAGCAGACGTATTGACAGACCAAGTTATCAGGATTTGAATCCATTTGAATTTAAATTAGACGAACTGACTTATATGAAAGGAAATCCTTTCTTAAAGCCACAATACACAGATAATCTAGAACTCACGCATACTTTTATGGGTTTTTTGAATACGACAATTGGATATAGTAATGTAAAAAATTATGCTACTCAAGTTACTGATACTGTTAGAAACGCCTCTTATGTGCAACAACAAAACTTAGCAACGCAGCAGATTTTCAATTTCAATATTGGGTCATCATTACCAATAAAGAAATGGTGGAATGGATATGCAAACATTTATTATAATTATCAGCTTTTTGACGGACATATCAATGACAAACCTATTCATACCGAAATTCCCGATTATGGTGCATATCTACAGAGTACATTCACGTTAGGGCATAATTTCAGCACAGAAATTAGTGGTTGGTATAGTGGCCCTTCACTTTGGGCAGCTACTTGGTTTACAAAGCCACAAGGAGGGATAGATGTGGGTGTGCAAAAACAATTGTTCGATAAAAAGGCTACGTTAAAGCTTACTGTTACAGACCCATTCTATACAGAACCGTGGAAAGCAAACAGTGATTTCGGTGGATTGAAAATAAAGGCAGGCGGCAATTGGGAAAGCAGAACCTTTAGGATTGCCTTTTCCTACAGATTCGGAAGCAGTCAGATTAAGGATGCTAGGGATAGAAAGACAGGGCTTGAGACTGAAAGTAAGAGAATTAAAAGCGGTAACTAGTAGTTTTTTAATCTTTTAAAGGATTCCGCATTGCCCCTTAACGTCTTCAACATACCAATAATAGTTGTATTGTCTTTGGACTAACAACTATTATTGGTCGTTTGTTAAGAATACTAACTTAGACGAAGTGCATTTTGCAACTTCCCGAAATTTTTAAGATTTCGGGAAGTTTTTTTTGCATCTTTCTTTAGCTTATTAAGCTTTGTAAACTATAGAAAAGGTGACAATGAAACACCAAATTTTACTTGAACAAGCGAAGGCTGAACAAGAAAATAGTGCTATCAATCCTCTTCTTTTTTCTCATTCACCTATTCATTTGCACCTGCACCTACTTTAATCCCGTTCTTTAGTGATTCTTTGAAACCTTCCTTTACTTGTTTTAGTGTAACCGGCAAACCCGTATAGGTTATTAAATCATCGATACTATCGGTTGGGTCGAAGCCTGTATTATGACAGAACAGAAAGAAGAAATGACACATATTGTACAATCTAGTACATACTTCTTGTAGAACCTCTCCTTTCAAAGCAACTTTATCACCTGATTCCGCAATGTCCTTTTCATCAAATTTCATATCTCCCATCAATATATAGCCTCTTACTTCGTTGTCTTCAAAGAAAAAGATGCTTGCAGGAAAGTCTCTAAATTTACTAAACCATTCCATAGGCATCGGGATGCCCTTCCAATCAACATCATCCATTATTCCTCCGAAATCATTTTTTATGTCAATTTTACAATTGAAAATAAATCTTTCAAGCAATTTTGGATAGTGTTGTAAGGTTATTAAAGTATCTAAAATATAATGAGGCAATTTTTCTCGGATGGCATCAACAGTAATTGAAAAATTCCATGTTTCCACCTCATCAATTACAAAAGCCCCTAGAGTATGTTTCAGTCTATCAACCTTAATATCATTTGGTTTTATGAAATAAAAGGGCTTTTTCTTTTTATTTCCTTTGATATTCGCAAAACTTTTTGATAAAGAGCTATCAAATAGTCCATCCTTATCAAAATATTGAATGAAAAGCGTCTTTAACTCCTCAGTCTTTAAGTAAACATTCCCGAGTCGTTTATCAAAAGCTTCGAACTGCCTTGTCCACTCCAATTGCTTTTCCAATCCCACATCAATTATTTTCATATTGGCAAATAACGCTTTTAAATCCTCCAAAAGCATTTGAAGATTTATAGAATAATTTGCTTCATTATCATTAATCTCATTAAGAATAGCATCGAATTCTTCATTTTTCACAGGTTGTTCACCTTCCAATTTATCAACGAGAGCACAATATGCAGTACAAAATTCATTATATAGTTGGTGAATAGGCGCAATAAAAATTTTATAATCATCAGTTGCTTTTTGTACAATAACGTCTAATCGTGTATTCAACTCGCGAATTATATCATTATTCCCTTTCTTCGTCAAATGAAATTTAGATTCATTATAAAAGGCATTTACTTCAGTTTCAGTTGCATTATATCTTTCCATTTCTTTGTCAAGCATCTCTTCCAAATCTATTACTTCGTAACACAGCCGATTATTTTCGGTAAGAAGTTCATAAATGAAATCATGTTGCAGAAGGAGCATCGAAATGAGTTTCCGTTCACATTCTGTTTCGGGTTTTGAACGGTCATATTCGAGGGTAATTTCTCTTAGTGGATGGGCAATCTTTACTATTTCAATCATTATTATAAATTTTTAAATGTATTTTTTGTCTTATTCCATTTAACTAGGTAAATGCTGAAAAAGAAAATAGGCTATTAATCATTTTCTTCATTCACAGTTTCTTGTGAATCAATACTCAATTTAATTCCTTTTTTCAGGTCTTCTTCAAAACCTTTCTTTACAAATTCCATCGTAACTGGCAAACCGATATGTGTTAGAAGGTCATCAATATGATTTGATGGGTCGAAGCCTGTATTATGACAGAAAACAAAGAAGAAATAACAAATATTGTATAACCGATTACAAACTTCCTCCAATTTATCGCCAGACAAAGCCACACCATCTCCTTTTTCTGCAATTTCTTTATCCTCAAATTTAATATCACCCATTAAAATATAGGCTCTAGCCTCATTGTCTTCAAAGAAAAATAAACTTGCAGGAAAATTTCTCAACTTACTATACCATTCCATTGCAATCGGGTCGCCTTTCCATTGCAAATCATCTAGAATCGCTCCATATTCTGTTTTTATATCCACCCTACACGAAAAAATAAGATACTCTAACAACTTTGGATAATGTTGTAATACAATTAAGAGTTCAGAAATTCCACCTGGTTCAGTATTTCTCACATTTTCAACAGTGGTGTCGAACCGTAAAACTTTTATTCCATTTACAATTCCCATTCCAAGGCTTTGTTTCAATAATTTCACCTTTCGTTCTCCTGGCTGAAGGAAATAAATAGGTCTTTTACTTTCATCCCCTGTCCCATTTGCAAAACTTTCAGAAATTGAACAATCAAATAGTCGGTCTTTATCAAGATAATCTATCAACATGTTTGTTGATTCTGCAAGCTTTTCATAAGTGATTGATAGCCTTTCATTGTAAGAAGCATACCTGATGAATAAGTCGTCTTTTTTCTCAAGTTCTTTATAGGCATTTCTCCATTTTTCTTTTATAGCCTCCATTTCATCATCAATTTTAATGATATCAAGAGAGACTGTTTCCCAGTTTTGTGATACTTCTATATTTTTTGCAGAATATTCGTAAAAATCTACCCCATCTCCAGCTTCTAATTTTTCATGTACTGCATTGATAATTGTACCCAAATCACTAAACTGAACTTGAATCGGAGCTATAATATTGATATGTTCTTCATTTATCCTAACTCCAATCGCTTGAATCTTTTCAATAGTTTCATGCATTAAGTCTTCATTTCCTGTCGCAGAAAAATAAAATTTAACTTCATTAAAAAGCGCATCAATATCAGCTTCAGTTTTGGTGAATCTTTTCATTTCTACTTCCAAAATATCCACTAACTCTAGCTTATTGTAGGCTATACGTTGTTGTTCCTTAACAATCTCGAATACGTAATCATGTTTTCGAAGGTGCATGGCAATTAGCTCTTTTTCACATTCTGTTTCGGGCTTCGAACGGTCATATTCGAGGGTAATTTCTCTTAGTGGATGGGCAATCTTTACTATTTCAATCATTATTATATATTTTTAAATGAAAGTTTGTTTATTTCAACTTTATAAGTTATTGGGGAAATAAAAAAGTGCAGCTAATCACCTACGTTATTAGCTACACTATTTTTTAAGAAAGAATACAATGTTTCGTTTGTGAAAAGAATCAGGGTATATACTTATCTGAATCCTTTAGCGCTAGCTACCACAAGTTTGTTTGGTGGCAATACTCAACCC